>NZ_JASCPK010000073.1:0-28563 GCF_029959385.1 Pseudomonas sp. PS01303 | reverse complement strand
GATTTATCCCCGACGGGCTGCGGAGCGGCCCCAGTTTTTTGGGACTGCTCCGCAGCCCATCGGGGATAAATCCCCTCACCACAGGTTTGGTGTCAAATCTGAGAAATGTAGGTGTCAGACGAAGGAGTCGTCGTCATCGAAGAACGATGAGCTGTCGTCGTTGCTGTAATCGGTGTCGGTGAATCCGCCCTGATCGTTGCCGGCCATGCGCTGATCATCGCCCCAGCCACTGTTGCTCTGGTCGGCCACCTGCGCCGGCTCTTCCTTGATCACTTCAACGATTTCTTCCGGCTGCTGGTTGTGGTGGAACAGGCTGCTGATGCCTTGCGCCAGCATCACGCCACCCGCCACACCGGCGGCGGTTTTCATGGCGCCGCCGAGGAAGCTGCTGCCGGCCGCAGGGGCCGCTTGTTGCGCGTAGTTTGGTGGTGGTGCACCGACATTCTGTTGTGGCGCGGGCGCCGAATAATTTTGCTGCGGTGCCGGTTCGCGCCAGCCGCCAGTCGACGATGGGGCTGCACTCTGGGTCGGAGTCGGACGCGAGCTGCCACCAAAGATGCTCGACAGAAAACCACCGCCACCGCTCGAAGCAGGCGCAGCACTCTGCGCCTTGGCCGATTGCAATTCAGCCTGCAAACGCTGGACTTGCTGGGTCAGTTGCTTGTTCTGCTCATCAAGGCTCTTCAGCGCAGCCTCTTGCACCAGAATCGCCTGGGTCATGAAATAACCTGCCGCCGGTTGGCGTGTCAGGTGTTCCTTGATCCGCGTTTCGGCCTGGGCGTCGCGCGGGGCTGCCTCCGTTTCGGCCTGTTGCAGCCGGGAAAACAGTCCATCGATCAGGGTTTGCTCTTCGCTGTTCATGGCGACCTCGTAGATTGCCGGGGATAACGTTGCCCTCGTCCACGACGGACAAGGTGCTCTCCTGTAATGGAGACAGTGACAGGATGTTTCAACGACCTTTACCGAATGTTTACGTTTGTGTCGCCCCGCGCCGCATCGGTTAAAGTGAGCCACTGTTTTCGACCTGCGATACCGACTGATGAATGCCTTCGAAGTGCTGCGCGACTCCCTGTATTTCTTCAAACGCCATTTGGCCAGCATCGTGCAGCTGTGCCTGCCGTTGGTGATCTTCGAAGCGCTGCTGCAACAAGTGGTTGATCACAACACCGACCCGGACAGCTTTTCCTCGGTCAGCGTGGTCGTCGGCCTGCTGGTTTATCCGTTGTACACCGCTGCCCTGATTTTGTTTCTCGATGCGCGCACCCGTGGCGAGTCGCCGCGCACCCTGGATCTGCTGGCGATGTCGGCGCGTCTGTGGCCGCGTTTCGCCCTGCTCACGGCACTCAACACCTTGCTGATCCTGCTCGGCCTGTCGCTGTATTTCCTGCCGGGCCTGATGTTGATGGTGATGCTGGCGTTCGGCGAGTACCTGCTGGTGCTGCGCGGCCTCGGCCCGTTGCAGGCGATGAAAGAAAGCCTGCGCCTGACCCGTGGGCATTTCTGGCGGATTCTGTTGTGCATTCTCTGCGTGATGACGCCGTTGTGGCTGCTCAAAGGCGCGACGCTGGCGGTGTATCCGGAACCGCAGAACCCGGCGATTGCCGTGCTGATCGACAGCGCTCACAGCTTCCTGCAACTGTTCACCAGTGTGGTCTTGTTCCGGCTTTTCATGCTGATCAGCGAATCGCCTGACAAACGTGACAGAGCGGTCTGACACGGCAGCCCTTGGGCTTCGCGCCTGCCGTCAGGTATGCTCGGGGCCACTTTCTGTAACGCTATAAGCCGAGCCATGACCCGCCTACTGCGCTACACCGTTGCGCTTGCCCTGCTCGCCCTCGTCCTGATCGGCGGGCTGATCTACAGCCTGACCTGGCGCCCCGACGCCCGCGAAACCTTGCCGGTCAGTTGCACCGGAACGCCGCCGACGCTGGTGCCGGGCCAAGCCTTGAAGGTCATGACCTGGAACGTGCAATACCTGGCCGGCAAGCGTTACGTGTTCTGGAATGATCTGGCGCAAGGCAATGATGAAGCGCCGACCACGGAAGACATGGCCTTCAGCCTCGACGAAGTGGCGCGGGTGATTCGCGACGAGCAACCCGATGTGGTGCTGTTGCAGGAACTTGATGACGGCGCCAAGGCCAGCGACTACCAGAACCAGCTCAAGCTGTTGCAGGAGCGCGTCGCCGACCTGTACCCGTGCAGCGCCCACGCCTTTGACTGGAAGGCCGATTTCGTCCCCGATCCGCACATCTTTGGCAGCGTTGGCCGGCAACTGGCAACCCTCAGCCGCTACCGCATCGAACACGCCGAACGCCTGCAACTGCCGGTGGCCCCGGCCAATTTCATCAGCCGTCAGTTTCAACCAAAAGATGCCTTGCTCGCGACCAAACTGCCGCTCAGCGATGGCGGGCAACTGACGGTATTCAATACCCATCTGGAACGCGCCAGCCAACCGGACGACACCTTGCAGGCGCAGGTGACAGCGATGACCAAGGTGCTCGACAAGTACGAAAGTCAGGGTTTGCCGTGGGTCATCGGCGGCGACTTCAATCTGTTGCCGCTCGGACAATATCGGCGCCTGCCCGCCGAGCAACGCACGCCCTACTCCGCCGACAGCGAACTGCACCTGCTGTGGGACAAGTACCCGATGATCCCGAATAACAATGAAGCCAGCGGCATCGACCGCGCGCAGTGGCTGACCCACTACCCCAACGACCCTGGCCTCAGAGGCCCGGATCGCACGGTCGATTACCTGTTCTACAGCCCGAAAATCAAACGGGTGGAAGCGACGGTGCGGCAGGACGATACGTTGCGCATCTCCGATCACCTGCCGGTGATTGCGCGCTTCCTACTCCCCGCCACTCCATAACCACCACATTCCCGTGTAGGAGCTGCCGCAGGCTGCGATCTTTTGATCTTAAAAAACAACATCAAAAGATCGCAGCCTGCGGCAGCTCCTACACGGGATCAATGCACTTCTTCGAGGTCGTCATGCAGCAACCCGAAGATCTGCCGTTTCATGTCGATAAACGAGCGCTCCATCACCATGTCCAGTGAACGCGGGCGTTCGATCGGCACGTCGAGAATCTGTTTGATCCGCCCCGGTTTCGCGCCCATCACATAGACCCGATCACCCAGCAAAATCGCCTCATCGATGTCATGGGTGACGAACAACACAGTCTTCTTCGTGTTGCCCCAGACCCGCAGCAACAACTGCTGCATCTGCAAGCGCGTCTGGCTGTCCAGCGCACCAAACGGTTCGTCCATCAACAGAATCTGCGGATCATTGGCCAGCGCGCGAGCAATCGCCACGCGCTGCATCATCCCGCCTGACAGCTGTTTGGCGTAGTTGTCGGCGAACCCGGCAAGACCGACTTCGTTGACGTAGTAATCAACAATCTCCTTGCGCCGCGCCGCCGGCATGCCGCGACGTTTCAATCCGAACTCGACGTTCTGCCGCACCGTCAGCCACGGGAACAGCGTGTAACTCTGAAAGACCATCCCACGATCGGCGCCCGGCCCCTGCACTTGCTGGCCGCCAACATAGATTTCGCCGGAGGTCGGTTCGGCCAGGCCTGCGGTCAAATACAGCAGGCTGGATTTACCGCAACCCGATGGCCCGACCAGCACCGCAAACTGCTGATCCGGCACTTCAAACGAGACCTCTTCCAGCGCGGTAAATGTGCCGCCGTCGGGCTTCTTGTAACGCAGGCTGACCTTGTCCACCTGCAAACGCGGCGCGGCTTGCGCAGGGGTGGCAACGGGTTCGATAAAACGATGATTGGCAGCAGTCACTGAGCCCATGCGGCAACCCTCAGTCGGAGAAAACGGAACAGTTGATCGGTGACCAGACCGAGCAGGCCAATGATCGCGATGGCGAGGAAAATCACATCCACCTGAAAACCGCGCATGGCTTTCAGGCTCAAGTAACCCAAACCGCTGGACGCAGCGACCAGTTCAGCCACCACCAGATACGTCCAGGCCCAACCCATGGTCACGCGCAAAGTGTCGAGCACACCCGGCACCGAGGCCGGCGCGATCACATGCAACACCGCATCGCGGCGGCTGGAGCCCAAGGTGTAGGACGCGTTGATCAGATCCTTGGAAATGCCCTTCGACACATCAGCGATCATCACCAGTTGCTGAAAGAACACGCCGAAAATAATCACCGAAACCCGCTGCTCCAGACCGATGCCGATCCACAAAATAAACAGCGGCACGAACGAGGTCACCGGCAGGTAACGAATGAAGTTCACCAGCGGCTCAAGGAATGCCTGAACGATGCGGAAGCTGCCCATCAGCAACCCCAACGGCACTGCCACCAGCGACGATACGATGAAGCCGACCATCACCACTTCGACACTGGCCCACACATGTGTGCCGAGCGTGCCATCGCGGCTCAGGCGCACGGCGGCTTCAACCACCGCGCCCGGTGTCGGCAAAAACATTCCCGGCACGATGCCGCCATAAGAAAGTCCGGCCCACAGACCGACCAACAACACCCAGGCCAGAGCGCTGGCGCTCCACACCACTTGCACCGGCAATGCGGTTTTCGGCGTGAGGCTGCGGCTCAGCCACGAATTGCGCTTGAACATTGCAGGCCTCCTAGAGCGGGGTGACGAAACGGTTGTCGACCAGATCGTCGTTGCTGACGTTGTAAGGCTTGCCCTGCAATTCGCTGGCGGTTTCGTTGGCCAGCTTGATCAGCGCGGCGCTGTCGCCCGGTTTGCCCGGTGAACCCAGCAGTTTCTCGCTCATCGCCTGATCGTAGAAACGCACGCCTTGTGCAGCGGCGGCCAGTTCCTTCGGATCGGAGAGGTAGCCGCCGACGCCTTTGGCCATGATTTTGTAAGCGTCTTCCGGATGATCCTTGGTGTACTGCACGGCTTTGTACAAACCGGCGACCAGCGCCTTGACGTCTTCCGGTTGCTTCTCGATCACGCTGCAATTAAGCGCGACCACATCGACGATCACCCCGGGTGTGCTGCTGCTGTCGATCAGCACTTTGCCTTGCTGTTTGTCGCGCACCATCGACAGGTGCGGTTCCCAGGTCACGGCGGCGGGCACGCGACCGGCGATGAACGCGGTGGCGGCATCGTCAGCGGTCATGTTCTGCACGGTGATGTCGCTCATGCTCATGCCGTTCTTTTTCAGCAGGTACGAGAGCCAGAACTGCGAAGTCGAGCCTTCGTTGACGGCGACGGATTTGCCCTTGAGTTCTTGCAGGCTCTTCACGTCTTTGCCGACCAGCACGCCGTCGCCGCCATGACTGTCATCCAGCGCCGCGACCGCTTTGAAGCAGAACTGCGGACGGTACTTGAGCACTTCATCGATGGTCGACGCCGAACCGGACAATTGCCCGGACGCTTGCGCGGCCATGTACATCGACGCCTCTTCGACCACTGGCAATTCGACGGTCAAACCGTTCTCCTTGAAGTAGCCCAGATCCTGAGCCAGATAAAGCGTGCCGTAACCGACCCACGTGGTATGGCCGATGGACAGGGTGCCGGCCTGGGCGCTGGTCGCGACCGTGGCGGCCAGAGCGGTAATTGCCAGAGGGTGAGTGAGACGGAGACACAAGGACTTGATCATGGAGCACTCCCGACGCTGTTGATTTAGTTTTGTCATGGGCAGTACGGTCGCCGGCCGTTGTGCAGTTGCCACCGTTGGTCTCTCGCGGACGCTTGGGCAGACAACATTCGGCTGGCGGGCAAGATCGATGGTGGCCCATGTGCGCGGTGAGGAAAATCAGGAAATTGTTGGCTGCAAATGATGAAAAAACTGGGTAGTGCGCACTGCCAAGGGGCGGGGTTGGCGGGGATGCTCAAAGGGGGTGCAGATCGGGGATTTTCGGTGGCTGACCCACCGCATTCGCGAGCAGGCTCGCTCCCACAATGATCTCGAGCGAACCCTGGATTTTTAGACGCCACTGAACCTGTAGGAGTGAGCCTGCTCGCGATGGCGGGGTGTCAGACACAGATGTATTAACTGAAAGACAGCTATCGCGAGCAGGCTCACTCCTACAGGGGATCTTCGGTGTGACATAGATCCAGTGTGGGAGCGAGCCTGCTCGCGAAGGGGTTGACTCGGTATCAGCGCAACTGAAACCAGGTGGTTTTCAGCTGGGTGTACTTATCGAAGGAATGCAGCGACAAATCGCGACCAAACCCCGACTGTTTACCGCCGCCAAACGGCACCGTCACATCCAGCGCATCAACGGTATTCACCGACACCGTACCCGCGCGCAACTGCCGCGCCACGCGATGTGCGCGGTTGAGGTCATCCGTCCATAACGAAGCAGCCAATCCGTAAACACTGTCATTGGCCAAGCGCAGCGCCTCCTCCTCAGTGTCAAACGGCACCACCGCCAACACCGGGCCAAACACCTCTTCACGAAACAGCGGCATATCCGCCGTCACACCGGTAAAAATCGTCGGCTCAATAAAATTGTCCGACCCGTTAAACCGCCGCTGCTGCCCGCCACAAATCCGCGTCGCACCCGACTGCTCGGCACTGCGAATAAAACCCATGATGCTCGCCGTCTGCTTGCTATCAACAATCGCCCCCGCGCTGCTCTGCGGATCCAGCGGATCGCCCGGCAACCAGCGTTCAGCCTGCGCTTTCAGCCGTTCAACAAACTCATCATGAATCGAACGCTCCACCAGCAACCGCGAGTTGGCCGAGCAGACTTCGCCCTGATTGAAGAAGATCCCGAACGCGGCTTTTTCCGCCGCCAGATCGAGATCCTGGCAATCGGCGAACACCAGATTGGCACTCTTGCCGCCGCACTCCAGCCACACCTGCTTGAGGTTCGACTGCGCGGAATATTCCATGAAATATTTGCCGACCTGGGTCGAGCCGGTGAACACCAGACAATCGACATCAGAGTGCAAACCCAACGCCTTGCCCGTCTGCTCGCCGAGCCCCGGTAACACGTTGAGCACACCCGCCGGCAACCCGGCTTCCAGCGCCAGTTCAGCCAGGCGCAACGCCGAAAACGGCGACTGCTCGGCCGGTTTTAGAATCACCGAATTACCCGCCGCCAGCGCTGGCGCGAGCTTCCATGCGGCCATGTCCAAGGGAAAATTCCACGGCACCACCGCCGCCACCACACCGAGCGCTTCGCGAGTAATGGTCGCCAACACATTCGGCGCACTGGGCGCGACTTGATCGTAGAGTTTGTCGATGGCTTCGGCGTACCAACGGAACACCCCGGCGGCGCCCGGCACGTCGATGTTGTAGGCATCCATCACCGGTTTGCCCATGTTCAGCGAATCGAGCAAGGCCAGTTCTTCGCGATGCGTCATCAGCAAATCAGCCAAACGCAGCAACACTTGCTTGCGCTCGGCAGGCGGACGTTGCGACCAAGTGCCCGCCTCAAACACTTGCCGCGCATTACGCACTGCCACATCGACATCTTCCTCGCCACATGCAGCGACATTCGCCAGGCATTGCCCGGTCGCCGGATTGATCGCAGCGAAGGTCTGCCCCGATTGCGCGGCGCAATGTTGGCCGTCGATCACGGCTTGATCGGGAAATTTCAATGCAACGGCACGGCGCTGCCACTCTGCAAGCTCGAACACGACGGATGCTCCTGAGACATTATTGTGCCTCGATGGTCGCTCACGCCCGCGCGGGCTAAAAATAGTAAAAATGTCTTCGCAGGCAATAAAAACACTGGGCAACGACTTCCCCCAAACATCGCGCAGGTGGCTATGGTTGAAGGATAAAAACATCGTCGTGCAACGGACGTGGCGGCGCACAAATTGCTTTGAAGTCGAGTCCGCTCGTCCTGAGGTTTGCCGTGGCCGCCTACAATTTGCGTCAGTTGAAATACTTCATCACCACCGTTGAATGCGGCAGCGTTGCCGAAGCCTCGCGCAAGCTGTACATCGCGCAACCGGCGATTTCCACCGCGATCAAAGGTCTGGAAGACAGCTTCGGCGTGCAACTGCTGATCCGTCATCACGCCCAAGGCGTGTCACTGACGCCCAGCGGCGCGCGGTTTTTCCGCAAGGCACAAGAACTGCTGCGCATGGCCAAGGAGTTCGAACAGAACGCACTGGCCGACAACGACATTGTCGCGGGACAAATTGATATCGGCTGCTTCGAAACCGTCGCGCCGCTGTACCTGCCGCAATTGATCGCCGGGTTTTCCGCACTGTATCCGGGAGTGAAAATCCGCATCCGCGATGGTGAGCAACAGGAACTGGTGCAAGGCTTGACCGCCGGTGCGTTTGATCTGGCCATCCTCTACGAACACGACCTCGATGCGACTATTCAGACCGAGCCGTTGATGCCGGCGCAACGGCCTTACGCGCTGCTGCCCGCCGACCACCGCTTCGCCGAATACAAGCAGGTTTCGCTGAGGGATTTATGCCTGGAACCGATGATTTTGCTGGACGTACAACCGAGTCGAACCTACTTCGTCAGCCTGTTTGAAGAGTTGGGTCTGACGCCGCGCATCGAATTCAGCTCGCCGTCGATCGAGATGGTGCGCGGGATGGTCGGTCAGGGGTTTGGTTTTTCGATTCTGGTGACCAAACCTCACTCCGAATGCACCTACGATGGCAAGAAAGTGGTGTGCGTGGAGATTGCCGAGGACGTCACCGGGTCGGGTCTGGTGGCCGCGTGGCTCAAGCGTGGGCAACTGACGAAACCGGCGCAGTTGTTTGCCGATTATTGCCGCGAACACCTGACGGCCAAAGCCGCGGGCTGAAGCCCCAAGCCCGCGCGGACTTCAAGTGCGGCGCTTGACTACGCGACGGTGGCAATCCGCCGGGCTCAGCACCTTGCCCGCCCTGGAACGCACAGCAATGGTCTCGACCGGCTCCGCGTGATCATTGTCCAGAAGCACTGAATAGCTCTCGCCCTTGCTGAACAGGTAACGCTCCCCCCACTGACGCATGCTGATCACGATGGGAAACACCGCACGCCCCATCTCGGTCAGCACGTATTCCTTGTAGGCCGTGCCGTCGGAAGCGGGCTGGATGTCGAACACACCCAGCTCGACCAGCCTCTTGAGTTTCACCGTGAGGATGTTCTTCGCCAGGCCCAGACGCTTCTGGAATTCACTGAAGCGCCGCACATCATCAAACGCGTCACGGATGATCATCAACACCCAGCGATCGCCGATAGCCTCAAGCGTGCGGGCCACAGGACATTCGCTTTGTGCCAGTAGCTGCTGTCTGGCCATGTTTCTCCAATTTAAGGGAAGTGCGTTGGAAAAGAGTTCTAACGTCAGACAAAAATATTTTGAAAAACTAGTTGTAGATTAAAACCAGTTTTGCTAAAAATCAACGCATCGGTTTCGTTTAGAAACCAGTTATTCCCAAGGATGGAATGATGTCGCTGAACCCTCAAAAGCCTTCGAAGATGGACGTCGAAGCCGAAAACACGGGCGCCGGAGCCGCCGCTTGCGCGCCTTTACAGAGTCCAGATCGTGCCGGCTTAAGTCGTTACCAGACATTTCTCTTCGCCATTACCTGCGCCATGGCCGTGGCCAACGTCTACTTCGCTCAACCGTTGCTGGAGTCGATGGCTGCCAGCCTTTCGGTCGCTCCGAGCACGATTGGTATCGTGGTCACAGCGACACAGGCTGGTTACGCAGTGGGTCTGTTGTTCATCGTGCCGCTGGGCGACTTGCTCAACCGAAAAGGCCTGATCCTCACGCAGATGTTGCTGAGTGCCGTGGCGCTGTGTGCGGTCGGGCTGGCTCAGGACTGGGGCATGCTGCTCGGCGCGATGGTGCTGGTCGGTTTGATGGCGGTTGTGGTGCAAGTGGTGGTCGCCTACACTGCGACCCTCGCCAGCCCGGATCAACGTGGTCAGGCCATCGGCACCGTGACCAGCGGTGTGGTGCTGGGCATTCTGCTCGCGCGCTTCGTTTCTGGCGCAGTAGCTGACCTCGCCGGCTGGCGCGGCGTCTACTTCGTGTCGGCGGCCTTGATGGTCGGCATGGCGCTGGTGCTGTATCGAACGATGCCGGCCTCGACCACGCCGCCCACCAAAGGCAGCTACTGGCGCCTGCTCGGCTCGGTGTTCCAGTTATATCTCAGCGAACCCACGCTGCGCGTCCGCGGCACGTTTGCTCTGCTGATCTTTGCCGCCTTCAGCGTGTTGTGGACCGCCATGGTCTTGCCACTGAGCGCGCCGCCATTGTCACTTTCACACACGCAGATCGGTCTGTTCGGTCTGGCCGGCGTGGCGGGTGCGCTGGCGGCGGCACGCGCCGGACGTCTGGCCGACCAGGGTCTGGGCAATCGCACCACCGGCATTGCCCTGGCACTGTTGACCCTGTCCTGGTTGCCGACTGCATTTGTTGAAAGCTCGTTGCTCGCCATGGTGGTCGGTGTGGTGCTGCTGGACTTCGCCGTGCAAGCGGTACACGTGACCAACCAGAGCCTGATTTTTGCCGCACGGCCCGACGCGCAAAGCCGTCTGGTGGGCGCCTATATGTGTTTCTACTCGGTGGGCAGTGGTGCCGGTGCAATTGCAGCCACTTACACCTATGCGCATTGGGGCTGGGTGGCTGTTTGTATATTAGGTGCAACTTTCAGCGGCATTGCTTTGCTCTACTGGATGTACCTCGAGCTGACCTCTCGATAACTTTTCCATCGCGACAAGTAACGTTCATAGCCGACACAGTCCGGCGTGAAACTGTGTGCCTGCCACACGAACTTTACTATTGATAGGGGCATGTATGGCGCTGCACACATTAACCATTAATGCGCACCAACTTGAATTTCAGTTACCGACTAACGCGCCCTTTACCGATATCGAATACGAAGCCGGCGGGAAGAATCTGATCCCGCTGGGCTGTCGGGTCGGGGCGTGCGGGGCCTGTCTGATCAAGGTGACGTCAGGTATCGAGGCGTTGAATCCTCGGGATGACGATGAAGAAGCATTTATCGAAGTACTGGGTTACAGCGGTGAAGAATACCGCCTGGCATGCCAGTGCCTGCTGAGAGGTGAAGTGGCCATTGACATCATTGGCTGATGTAACGCTGTTGAAATCGTTGTGCAAGTAACACTGAAAGTTTGGTCATTGTTTAAACCGTTATCCATAAACTAAAAAGGACTTGATGATGCTTAACCGTGTAAAGAATGTTGGCTATGGTGATACCACCCCTTTCCTCAACGCTGCTGGCTCGGTCAATCTGCGCGCCGAGATCGACAAGATCATCGACGTGCAAGTCGAGCAGTGGTACGCCACCGTCCCCCAAGCCGCGCATCTGGAAGGCAAGGACGTTAACAGCGAGTACTACAAGCGTCACTTGATCGAAACCGCATGGCGCATCCGTCTGCTGCGCGTTGCCGAAGCCAAGGCACTGGTCGAAGTGGCCAAGGTCAGCCCTGCCGCCGCGCAGATCTGGGCGCACTACGAACAGGAAGAGATGCTCCATGACGAACTGTTCATCGATGACCTGAAGCGTGTCGGTGTCAGCCGCGAAGAGTTCCTCGCCACCGAACCGTACCTGTCGACGAAGCTGCTGGCCGGTTTCTTCTCCTACCTGCTCGACCATGAAGGCCCGCTCGGCGTAATCGCCTATTCCTACCTGGTTGAATACGTCAACGTGAAGCTTGAGCCGCGCAAGCTCGAAGCACTCAAGGCATCGGTGGGCGACACCAAGATTGTTGGCCAGGTGTCCCATTCGCATACCGACATCAACGATGACCACCCGGGTGAAGTCTGGGCAGCCCTGCGCTTCCTGATCAAAGGCGAGCAGGACATTGCCGCGCTGAAACGCTACCTCGAGGAGCACCAGAAGATCCTCGCGATGTACTTCAGCGAGCTGTACATCAACACCCTGGCCAAGCCGCAAGACAAGGCCGCTTAAGCCATGGAGCAGGCAATGAATTCGAACCAACCCGGTGTTTTGATCCTGAGCCACTGCGGCTTTTCTTTTCTCGAAGATCTGAAGGAGGAGCTGCAGCGCCGCCAGCTCCGGTGTTTCGTGCTGTCTTCATTGCCGCTTCCGGAACATGTACCGGCTCGCCTGGAACAGATTCACGCCTGGGCGGACCGGCTATACACCACTGACAACCATCAGTTGAAGCCGGGGGATGTGCAAAACGCACTGGAGGCCCTGCGCAAGTCGGGCGAACAGGTGACTTGCTGCATCAGCGTATGGGAAGGCTATCGCCACTTGATGGCCACAGCCAATGCGTCGCTCGGTACATATGACATTGATCCGGGGCAGGCGCTGGCTCTGCGCAACAAGCTCAACGTGCGTAACCGACTGGCTGAAGCGGGTCTGTCGCAAGCCAACGCATTTGCGCTGACGGCTGCGGTGCTGGAAACCTTGCAGGCACAGGATCAGCGGTATTTCATCAAACCAATTTACGGTATTGCTTCCTACGCAGCATTTGCGCTGCGCCAGGACACCACTTGGGATGCACTGGAGGCGCTGCGTCTGGCCTCTGCCGAGGACACGGTGTACGCCTCGGCATTCAACGATGGACTGACATTCATGGCGGAGAACTACATTCCCGGCCACGAGTTCAGCTTCGAGACTCTGTTAGTGGATGGTCAGGTGCACGTCGTGGCCATCCATGAAAAACACGAAGTAACCGAGACCGCCGAAACGGTACTTGAAGACAGCTGCACCACGCCCCCTGCCAGCCTTGACCAGGCACAGATCGCTGCCGGCCTGGATTGGCTGAAACAGGTACTCGATTGCATGCAACTGAAATGGGGCTGCTATCACATCGAAGCCCGTTTCACTGGCAAGCACTGGGATCTGATCGAAATCAATCCACGCGTGGGTGGCAGCCTGATCTCGCACAGTGTCGCGGCGGTGACGAACGGCCACAGCATGCTTTCGCTGTGGCTGGATCTGCTGCTGGCCAGTCAGGACGAGAGTCAGCCACGCGAGGCACTGCTCCAACATCTGGCGGCGTTTGAATGGCAGGCCGGTGGCAGCTGCGAGCAAACCCTGGCGACCTTCTTTCGGGTGTACTTCGCTCACCCGGGAACCCTGAGTTCAGTGACGCTCAACGCGTTACCGCTGGATCCGGTGGTGCAGCACATCCTGCTGAAAGCCGGCGATGTGATTCCGGCCCATGCGCGTGAAGTGTTTCTGGGGCAATTGTTGTGGACGTTCAAGCGCGCTGATCGCGTCGCCGAACTGCAACGCCTGGCGCACATTTCCGCCACTGCGCTGGATATCCGCTACGAGGCCGATAGCGCCCTGGAACATCGCTGAGCAATCGCCTGGAACATCACCGCTGTCGATGCCACACCCCATGGATGAGGAAGAACAACATGTCGCTGCGAGCGCCTGTATTGCTGATTGTGGACTACAACCTGAGCCGGATCTCCGACGTCCGCCACCTGCGTGACCATGCGCGCCAACAATGGGGCGCGCAGACCTGGCTCGTCAGGGCCAATCCACAGGCTCATGATCAAGGCATCAGCGACCGGGTGATCGATGCCGATCCACTGGCCGCCGATTTCATCAACCTCGCCTTGAATCAATTGGGCGATGACGCTGCGCGGGTCAGCGCCGGCATCGTCTTTTCCGACAACGCGGTGGCCAGTGGTGCCGGGCTGCTCGAGCGTCTCGGCCTGGCGGTGGACTGTGCGCGCCTGGCACTCGGCGCGTTCGACAAACTGGCATACCGCATCGCCGAAAATCGCCTGCGCCCGGCGCTGAACCAGTTGGGTGTGAACCTGCCGGATTTCGCACAGATCGGCTGCATCGACGATGTGCGCCATTTTGCCGGCCGCCAGGAGCGTGGCTTCGTCATCAAGCCTGCGTGCGAAGGCAACAATCGCGGGGTCGTGATGGTCGCGCCGGGCGGTGATTGCGAGCAGGCGTTTGCCGAAGTCGCCCCCTATCTGCACGGCGGTGTGTTGGCCGAAGCGTTCATCTCGTTCACCCGTGAATACTCATACGATGGCCTCGGCAAGCTGTGGTTCATCACCGAGAAAGTCAGCGCCACCGGCCGCTATCCGGTCGAAGTCGCACAGATTCTGCCAGCGCGTCTGAGCGAGCAGGAACGGCTGGCGATTCACGTCGCGGGCGAGCAGGTCAACCGTTTGGTCGGCCAGCGTATCGGCCCATTTCATAACGAGATCAAGCTCAGCGACGACGGCAAGAACACTGCGGTGATTGAACCGAACCGGCGCCCAGGGGGAATGAAAATCTGGACTCTGGCGCAAGCCGTGTACGGGCTTGACCTGTATGCGGCCTGGGTCGATTCGGTGTTTGCCGGGCAAGTTGCAGACCAGCTGCCTGCCGCTACCTGCAGTGCCGCCACGGTGATGTTCGGGGTGCCGCGCGACGTCACGCTCGAAGTCGCTGAACTCGGTGACCTGGCAGGCCTGATCGCTGAAACGCTGGAGCTGGCGGCAGAGACCCTGAACCTGGCGCGCGCCGACATTGCCCTGCTCGAGAGCGCGTGGGTAGCCGGCGAGTCGCGGCTGATCCATGCGACACCGCGTGACAACAGCGACTTCGTCGCTCATGCCTGTGTCGCGCTGCACAACCCGTCTGTGGACATCCGTGATCTGGTGCGAGTCCTGCGCGAGCAGTGGCTGCAGGTGCTTGATCGCGTTCTGAGCGTCGAGCTGCTGTTCAAAGTGGCGTCCTGACTTCCGTCTATAACGTTTCGAGAGTACGCGCATGAAAATTCTGATTCTGCATCGGGTGCCCTACCCGCGCATCGAGTACCACCGTGGCATCGATCATGATCTGCACGAGGTCACCTATCTGGGCAAACAGTCGGCGATCGATACGCTGCCACCGCAACTGCGCTGCACCCGGATCGTCCGGCCGGGGCTGGCCAGCGCTTACGATGAAGCCATGGCATTGCTTGCGAATGATCCGCAACGTTTTGAGCGGATCATTTCGATGTCCGAATACGAACTGCTCGACGCTGCACGCCTGCGCGAAGCATTGAATGTCGAAGGCGCATCGCTGGCGGCGGTCAATCTGGCACGCAACAAGCTCGACATGAAGGCCGCCGTGCAGGCGCGCAAATTGCGCGTGCCACGCTTCATGTCGCTGGAACGCTATCTGGCATTGCAGGGCCACGTGCCATGGCGCGGGGCGACCGTGCTCAAGCCGCACAGTGGCGCGTCGAGTCTTGATGTCAGCATCCACCAGCAACCGGCCTGCGCCTTCGATGAAATTCGCCACAAGGTCAGCCAGCTGTCGTTGCGCATCGAAGAATTTCAGGTCGAAGAATTCATCAGCGGCCCGATCCGGCATTTTGACGGTCTGGTGCAGGACGGACAAATCCTCACCCTGCTCTCCAGTGAATACGTCGGCACCTGTCTGGACTACATGGAGCGTGGTCAGCCGTTGGGCTCTTGGCATCTTGAAACCACGGCGACCATGAAGGCGTGGGTCAGTGCTGCGCTGGCAGCGGTGCAGATTCGCAACGGTGCATTCCATCTTGAAGCCATCATGGAAGGTGATGAGCCGGTGTTTCTCGAGGTCGGCAACCGGGTCGGCGGCGCTGATGTCGTCGCGACCTACGAGTTGGCCACCGGCATTCATTTGCCGTCGCTGGAGTTGCGTATCCATGTTGAAGGCGCACTCGATCTCGAACACCTGAACCTTCAAACACCCGACCTGGGTTTTGGCTGGTTTGTGTTCCCCGGACACACGCTGTCCGAGCGCAACTACCAAGGCCTCAACGGCGCAGAAGAACTGCGCGCCAGTCCCGTCGTGGTGCAGTGGAACGAACTGCAGCCGGGCGCGCTGCTGCCGGAGCACGTGACTTATTCGGCGTTCGAGGCACCGCTGGCCGGGATCGTCAAGACCGCCGACCCGCAACAGACCCGCGCCTGGATGCAAACGCTGTTTGCCCGAGTGAGCCTTGCCGAACACCTGACATCCGTCGCGTGACACCGCCCACCCTTATCAAGGCGATTCTTTTATGAAACCACTGCACGTCGTATTGGCTGTACTGATCACGGCAATCTGGGGGGTTAATTTCTCGGTGATCAAACTGGGACTGGCCACCGTAGACCCGTTCATCCTCGCGGGGATTCGCTTCAGCCTTTGTGCGTTACCGGCGATCTTTTTCATCCGCAAACCGAATGTGCCGTGGCGCTACATCATCGGTTACGGACTGGTGTTCGGCATCGGCCTGTGGGGCATCGTCAACCTCGGCATCAAGGCTGGGCTGTCGGCGGGGATTGCATCGCTGGTTCTGCAATTCAGCGCCTTCTTCACCATCCTCCTCGGTGGTTGGGTGTTCAAGGAAGCGCTGACGCGTTTTCAGGTGCTGGGCATGCTGATCGCGCTCGGCGGTTTGCTGTGCATCATCTTGATCAGCGACGGCTCGGTGAGTCTGCCCGGCGTGCTGCTGGTGCTGCTGGGTGCCGTGTCGTGGAGCATCGCCAATATCATCAACAAGAAGGCCAGCACCAAGGAGGTTTTTGCTTTCCTCGTCTGGTCTAGCGCCTTCGCGCCGATCCCGTTGTTTGCCCTCGACTACGCAGTTAACGGCAGCGCCGGCTACACCACGTTCGTCAGTCAGGTTGATACGACCGCCGTGCTGTCGATCCTGTTTCAGGTTTACCCCAACACGCTATTCGCCTACTGGATCTGGAACTCGTTGCTCAAGACTTATCCGGTATCGACCGTCGCGCCGCTGTCGTTGCTGGTACCCATCTTCGGCATGCTCGGTTCGGTGCTGATCTTTCACGAAAGCGTGCCGGCGAGCAAAGTCCTCGCGGTGATTCTGATCGTGCTCGGCCTGGCGGTCGGTCTCTATGGCCAGCGTATTTTCAATGCTATGTTTGCGCGTCCTGCGCGCAGTTCAATATGAATCGACAGGGAGTTCGTATGGGTCTGGGAAGACGTGAATTCGTGGGGGCCGCCGTGGGCGCGACCCTGGCTGGAGGCAGCATGATTGCAAGTGTGGCAAATGCACAGGCGAGCAATTCGCCTGTTCACAAAGACGCGGTAACACCCCTGAACCCCAACGATTGGGCTTCAGTGCGGGCGCAGTTCAACCTGTCGCCGGAGTTCGTGCACCTCTCCAACTTTTTCCTCGCCTCCAACCCGAAACCGGTGCGCGATGCGATGGCCAGCCACCGCCAGGCCTTCGATGAAAACCCGTACACCTACCTCGAAGACAACATGTTTGCCAAACCGGAGGACATGGTCTGGCGCAAGGTCTGTGCGGCAGCAGCCGAGTACACCGGCGGACGCCCTGAAGACATCGCCCTGACGACCAGCACCACCCAGGGTCTGGCGATGGTCTACAACGGTTTGAAACTCGCTGCGCACCAGGAAATTCTCACCACTCATCACGAGTGGTACACCCACGACGAGGCGATGCGCCTGGCGGTGGTCAAATGGGGCGGCAGTATTCGCCGGATCGATCTGTACGAAGGTCCCGAGGATGTCAGCACGGATGCCATCGTCACGCGCATTGAACAAGCCATCAAACCTGCCACCCGTATTCTTGCCATGACCTGGGTACATTCAGGCACTGGCGTGCGCTTGCCGGTGCGTGAGATCGGTACTCTGGTGGCGAGCATCAATCGTGATCGCGCCGAGGCCGACCGGATCATCTATGTGATCGACGGCGTGCACGGCTTCGGCTGTTCCGAGGCGCAAGTGGCGAATCTGGGCTGCGACTTTTTCAGCGCGGGCACTCACAAGTGGATCTTGGGTCCGCACGGCACGGGGCTGGTCTGGGCCCGTGAAGGTCAGTGGGCACAGATCACACCGACCATTCCGACGATCATGGCCGCCGAACCGGCCAATGCCTGGCGCCAGCAACGGGATCCACAGGGCCAGACGCAAGCGGCCTGGGTCAGCCCCGGTGGCTTCCTCGCGTTCGAAAACCAGTGGGCGATGATCGCCGCCTTCGAGTTCATTCAACAGATCGGCCGCAAGCGCATTGCCGAGCGCGTGTCTGAACTCAATGGCCAGCTCAAGGAAGGCCTGGCCAAGCTGCCCGCCGTTTACTTGCATACGCCACAGGCCGAGCAGTTCTCTGCCGGATTCGTCTGCTGTGATGTCAAGAATCGCGACCCCAGGGAGATCGTCGCGCGGCTCAAAGAGCAGAAGATCATCGCCAGCGCCACGCCCTACCGCCATTCGACGGTGCGCTTCTCCGCCGGGATCATCAACACGCCCGAAGACATCGACAAGACCCTCAAAGTCATGCGCTCGCTGGTCTGACACCCAGACCGAATCAACGTCTGCTTCCTGCACTGGCTCACCGCCGGTGCAGTCGCGGGTGTCCGTTGTTTAATTGAACAATCGCCGCGTCTTCAAGGGCAAGGATCGATGACATGAATAAAAACCCCGCTGTCACTCATAGTGCCGCCAAAGAGCTGGCGATGTTCCTGTTCTGCTCGACGGTTTATCGGTTGTTTTCCGGGGCGTTGCTCGTCTCGTTGACGTGGACGATCCTCAACCAGAACGAGGGCGGATACTGGCCGCTGGCGCTAGCGATTTTCTGCTCGTTCATCCCCGCATTTATCACGCCGGCAATCATCAAACGTCTGGCGATCCGTATGAACGGCCGCCAGATGAGCAGTTGGTTTGTATTCGGGCTGACCGGCCTGGCGCTGGTTTCCGGAGTGTCGCGTGACTTCACTGTTGGTTTGCTGATCACCAATCTGTTCGTATGGCTGATGATCATGTCGCTCGAGGCCAGCCTGGACATGTGGTTCACCCAACTGCAACGGGGCATGGACGAAACCAGAGTGCGGCGCATCAGCGGTGCAACCACTGCCACCAGTCAGGCGGCGCTGATGATCGGTCCATTGCTGGCGGCGGGATTGATGCCGATCCTGCCCGGGATGGGCTTTTCGCTGGTGCTCAGCGGCGGGTTTTTCATGGTCGCGGCGATTTGCTTCACCCGCGCCAGCCTGCCGACGGTGGTGACCGAAACAGACCAGGTCGTCGCACCGGCCAAACTGCCGCTGACGCTGTTTATTCCGATGGTTCTGATCTGGCCGATCCTCGGCGCATTCAACTTCATGCTGCCGGTGTATGTGTCGTACCATGGCTGGGCGCTGTTTGAGCTGGGCGTGCTGGATGCGGTATTCGGCATGGGCATGGCGCTGATCGGTGTGCTGGTGATCATTGCCAATACCGGACGCAACCTGATGGCGTACTTGTCCGGCTTGATCGCACTGGCGGTGATTTCCACCTCGATGTGGCTGCTGATGCCAGACACGCTACTGCTCAAGGCGCTGAGCCTGTTGATTCTCGGTATGGCGTTCGGTGGCGCACGGGTGCACATCCGCGTGGCCATTGCCTGCCGCTACAGTGAAGCGGCCGTCGGTTTGTATGTCAGCCGGGCGAATGCATTGGCCACGCCGGTGCTGCTGCTGATCCTCAGCCTGCAACTGGCAATGATCGAGAATGCCTGGCTGCTGCCGTTCTTGTTGGTGACCTTGAGCGTCGGGCTGTTATTGCAAACCTCGGCGACGCGCTTTGCCCAAGGCCATTCGCGCGGCGAGGTTGTCAGCGTCTGAAACCGGCGCGGCGCGCAGCCCCGGGTCAGGTGCCCCGGGGTTTTGCCCGCGCAGTAGCCTCCGCCACCAACGGATCATCCGGCCAGTAATGCTTCGGATACCGCCCCTTCAAATCCTTCTTCACCTCGGCATAGGTGCTGCGCCAGAAGTTGGCGAGATCCTGCGTCACCTGCACCGGACGTCGTGCTGGCGACAGCAGATGCAACTTGACCACCTGGCGCCCGCCAGCAATCCGTGGCGTATCCGCCAGCCCGAACAGTTCCTGTAAACGCACCGCGAGAATCGGCGGAAACTCGCTGTAGTCCAGCCGAATCGACGACCCCGACGGCACGCTAAGATGATGCGGCGCCAGCTCGTCAAGCTTCTGCGGCAACGGCCACGGCAGCAGGTTACGCACGATGCTCGACAGATCCAGATTGGCAAAATGGCTGAGCCGCGAGACCTTGCCCAGATAAGGCATCAGCCAATCTTCGAGGGTGTTGAGCAAGGTTGCATCGCTGACGTCTGGCCACAGACTGTCGTTCTGATTAGTCAGATCAAGTTGCCGCAACAGCGCCACTCGCGCCTGCCACTGACGCAACTCTGGCGTCCACGGCAGCAGCTCCAGACCTTTGCGTCGCACCAGATTGACCAGCGCCTGACTGCGTGCATTTTCGTCGAGACCGGTCAGCGGTTCACGGCTGAGAATCAGCTCGCCGACCTTGCGCTGACGCTCGGCGCGCAGCACGCCTTCGCGCTCGTCCCAGTCCAGTTGATCGACGTTGCGCACTTGTTCGGCGAGCACCGAATCGAACAGCGCCGGATCAAAATCCGCCGCCAGATAAATCCGCTCTTCGCGCTGGCCCTGACGGCTACCGAGGTCGGCGATGACGATCCACGGCTCTTTCATCAGACTATCGGCTTCGGCGAACAGCGCCGCACGACCGTTGGCCAGACGATATTCGGCGCCACCGGCACGCCGCTGTTGCGCGACGCGATCGGGATACGCCAGCGCCAACAGCGCACCGAGCCAGCGCGGATGATCGGGATCGCTGACCGGCTCGCTGGCCTTGCCGCGCAAATATCCGCGATATTGCCGCGCCAATTGCCGGGCGCGTTGCACACCGCCCTGCGCACCACGGGCGGCGCGTTCTTCGCCGGACAGCAGCACCAGGCGACTGTGCAAATCCGCGCCGGCGCCGCGCAAGATATCGCGCTCGCCGAGCAACGCGGCAACGTCACACGCCATGTTGGCCAAACCCAATGCCTGACCGCGCAATAACAAATGGCCAATGCGCGGATGCGCCGGCAACTCAGCCATGGCCTGACCGTGGGTCGTCAGCGCCTCGCCTTCCAGCGCGCCGAGTCGTTGCAGCAAATCCTGCGCCTGTGCATAAGCCGCCGCTGGCGGAACGTCGAGCCAAACCAGTTCGCCCGGCGTCACGCCCCAACGTCCGAGTTGCAGCGCGAGGCTGGCGAGATCCGCCGAAAGAATTTCCGCACTGCCATAAGCGGCGAGCTGTTCGTGCTGATCCTGCGACCACAAGCGATAACAAACACCCGGTTCCAGACGCCCGGCGCGGCCCGCACGCTGAGTGGCGCTGGCCTTGGAAATCCGCTGAGTGTCGAGGCGCGTCATGCCGCTGCCCGGATCGAAACGCGGCACCCGCGCCAACCCGGCATCGATCACCACGCGCACGCCGTTGATGGTCAGACTGGTTTCGGCAATGTTGGTCGCCAGCACCACTTTGCGCGAACCGGGCGGCGCCGGATCAATCGCCGCGCGTTGTGCATTGAGGTCGAGTTCTCCGTGCAACGGGCAGAGCAACACATCGCTGCGCTCACCCATCGCGTCGACCAATTGTTGATGCACGCGACGAATTTCCGCCTGCCCCGGCAGAAACACCAAGACGCTGCCGGATTCATCGTGCAGCGCTTCGAGCACGGTTTGCGTGACACGTTGATCGATGTATTCGCCAGGCTGAAACGGCCGGCCCCAGCGCATCGTCACCGGGTACATGCGGCCTTCGCTGCGCAGGATCGGCGCGTCATCGAGCAACCCGGCCAGGCGCTCGCCTTCGAGGGTGGCCGACATCAGCAGAATCTTCAGCGGCTGTTCAGCTCGAAACAGCTCGCGACCGTTCAGACTCAGGGCCAGCGCCAGATCGGCATCAAGACTGCGTTCGTGGAATTCGTCGAAGATCAGCAGGCCGACGCCTTCCAGCGCAGGATCATCCTGCAAACGCCGGGTGAGAATGCCTTCGGTGACCACTTCGATGCGTGTGTTGGGGCCAACCTTGCTGTCGAGGCGAATGCGATAACCGACGGTTTCACCGACCTTCTCGCCCAACTCGCTGGCCAGCCGTTCTGCGGCGGCACGCGCGGCGAGGCGGCGCGGTTCGAGCATCAGAATGGTCTGCCCGGCCAGCCACGCTTCATTGAGCAAGGCCAACGGCACGCGGGTGGTTTTACCGGCGCCGGGCGGTGCTTCGAGCACGGCTTCATGGCGAGTCGCCAAGGCTTCACGCAGGGCGGGTAAAACTTCATCGATCGGCAAAGAATTCATGCTGGCTCCCCAGGGCGTGCCCACAGTAAATTGCGAGTCGCGTTAAAGCTGTGAGCGTGCCAGGCAAGGCGCGGGACGCAGGTAAGGGTCGTTTCCTTGCCAAGTCCCGCAACGCAGCATGGCGCGCTCACAGCTTTAGCCCGGAGGGCCGAACCCCGATAGGATTCATTAGCCTTCACGCGGTGTCGATCTGGAGAAAACAACTTCAATCCTCAACGTATTTCGGTAGGGGTGAGACGAGGCCGCAATTTACTGTGGGCACGCCCTGCCAGGCCGAGTATAACGGCGAACTGCAAGGCGTTCGTCAGGGTCTTAACTTCACTCGACGACTCTTCGTTCTTAGATCAATCAGGAGATTTCCCATGCGCTTACCTTTTCGCCTGATCGGCGGTGTACTGGTCGCCACCCTGCTCACGCAAATCACGGCGTGCGGTTCGATTTTCTATCCGGATCGTCGCGGTCAGATTGACGGCAAAGTCGACCCGGCGATCGCCGTGCTCGATGCCGTGGGCCTGCTGTTCTACATCATCCCGGGCCTGATCGCGTTTGCCGTCGACTTCGCCACTGGCGCGATTTATTTCGAACCAGGCCACACCGCGCAGATCGATCCGGCCAAACTCAAACAAGCCATCGGCCCAGACGGTCAGGTCGATAATCACAAGTTGCAGGCTATTCTCGAAAGCGAGTTGGGCAAGGATTTCCCTCTGGATGACCCGCGCCTGATTCAACACAAGGGCAGCACGCAGCAACTGGCGATGTTCGGCCTGCAACCTGCCGCTTAAAAAGGAAACGCAATGACCTCCAGCCCCGAACACGCTCGCCTGCTAAGGCTGGCGACCCGCGCCTCGGTGGCGGTCGCCTGCACGCTGATCGTCGCCAAAGCCATCGCCTGGTGGCTAAGCGGTTCGGTGGCCATGCTCGCCGGGCTCACCGACTCGGCGCTGGATGGCATCACCTCGATGCTCAATCTGCTGGCGGTGCATTACGCGTTGCGTCCGGCGGATGACGATCACCGTTATGGCCACGGCAAGGCAGAGTCGCTGGCGGGCATGGCGCAGGCGCTGTTCATCGGTGGCAGTGCGTTGTTGATCGCGTTTCAGGCGTACGAACGGTTGCATGATCCGCAGCCGCTTGGCGCGCCATGGCTGAGCATCGGCGTGATTGTGTTTTCGCTGCTGCTGACGGCGGCGCTGCTGGTGTTGCAGCATCGGGTGATCAAGCAGACTGGCTCTAATGCCGTGCGCGCGGACTCGCTGCACTATCGCTCGGACATGTTGCTCAACGGCAGCATTCTGATTGCGCTGATTTTGGCTGGTTTTGGTTTTGATCAACTGGATGCGTGGTTCGGTCTGGGGATTGCTGCGTACATTCTGTGGAGCGCGATCCAGATCGCCCGGGAAAGTT
The DNA here is from genome assembly GCF_029959385.1 of Pseudomonas sp. PS01303. NCBI lineage: Bacteria > Pseudomonadati > Pseudomonadota > Gammaproteobacteria > Pseudomonadales > Pseudomonadaceae > Pseudomonas > Pseudomonas sp. PS01303. The sequence goes on along the minus strand of NZ_JASCPK010000073.1, from coordinate 5,152 downwards.
TTTCGGTGTTGATGGATGAAGAGCTGCCGACGGACGTCAGTCAGCACATGCTCGAACTCGCGTGCAGCGTGCCGGGCGTATTGGGCGCGCATGACTTGCGCACGCGGATCTCCGGCAACCATTGGTTTGTGCAGTTGCACCTGGAATTGCCGGGAGAGTTGACCCTGTCAGTGGCCCACGGCATCAGCGATCAAGCCGCCGATGCCATCCACCAAGCCTACCCGCGCGCCGAAGTGCTGGTGCACGCCGATCCGCAAGAAGTGGTGCAGGCCGCTCGGGCTCAGTAACTGACCTGATAACCGCGACTGCTCAGGCAATTGCCCTGAGCCTGACGGTACGCCTGAACCACTTCGGGCGCCGGCTGATAGGTCGCGGTGCGCGGGTCGAAACCGCTTTGCTGCACCGCGTACTGATAGCACTGATAACCGTCCTGCTGCACTTGCTCCGGCGACTGACCGTTGGCCGGATAGGCCTCGACGTCATAGCCCTGAGATTGCGGCTGTGGTTGCGGCTGTTGCTGCACTGGCGGCTCGACCACCACGTAATCCTGCGTCGCTTCTTGATAGGCGTAGTAGGAACCGGCGGCGAGAAACAGCAGCGAACCACCGATCCACACTTCTCGCGAATAGTCCGGCAAGTACTGAATGCGGATCCCGCGCGGCGGCTGCACGACGATGTAGCGCGGGCCTTGCGGGCGGTACCAGTAGCCACCGGAATAGAAGTAATCCTGCCCGCGATACGGCACGCGATAGTCGCGATCCGGGAAGCGGTCGATCACATGCCCCGGCCGATATTGCGGGCCCGGGCCCCAACCGTTGCCATGTCCGTCGGGACGTCCCGGCCAGCGATTGTCGTTGGGCCGGTAGTCATTGGGCCGGTTGTTGGTCTGCCAATGTTGGTTGTTATTGTTGTAACCATTTTGCGGACGCTCGTCGCGGTAGTAACCCTGACGCGGTTCCTGAGTCTGGCGCACGGTGTCGGGCCGCGACTGGATCGGCAAACTGTTGGCCGGCATTTGCGGCGGCGGTGGCGGCTGGCGCACCGGGTTGGGGTTGTAGCCCGGCCGGTTCTGGTCATGGTTTTGCCATTGACCATTGTTATTGTGCGGCTGGCCGTTGTGTTCGAACTGGCGGCTGTTGTCGCCACGAATGACTTCGTTGTTCTGCGGGCGCGGTTGATTCTGCGGCGGCTGATTTTGTGGACGCGGCTGGTTTTGCTGCGGATTGTTCTGCGGACGCGGCTGATTATCGCCGCCATGCCCTTGGTTATTGCCTTGATGCCCCTGCCCGTGCTGCCCGCCATTCGGGCTGCGGCTCTCTGGATCATCGGCCAGCGCTTGCACACTGACACTCACACACAACACACCAACACCGGCCAGACGCCAGATGCGCGACTTCATGCTTTTCCTCACTGAGGCCTGTAATTAAGGGCGACCTGTAACTAAGACCGGGTCGGGAACATCCGGTTCTGCAACAGGTTATCAGTCGCGCAACTTATTTATTGAGCGCGGCAAGATGAAATCGCAGGCAAGAAAAAAGGGAGACCCGTCGGCCTCCCTTTAGAGAACTTCGTCCTGGCTCGACGCTTATGACGTCGGCTCACCTCACGCCGTCTTCTGGACAGTGTGCAGCTCGGGGGCCAGCACAACCCCGGTGTGGGTGGCGGCCGCGGCAGGCCTTATAGGGCGGGCCGCGTGGACTGTGTTACCGAGCAGTGATTCTGGTGATAAGAATAGGCCTGAGGCCACGACAGAGGATTGCGAAGATTGCTGAAATAAACACCACTTGCGCAATTTTTAACCCTGGATAGATAATCCGCCGCAATAGTTACAACCAAGGACAGATTGATGAGCAAACTCGACCGTTACGACCTGAGCATTTTGGCGGAATTGCAGCGCGACGCCCGCATCTCCAACCAGGAGCTGGCCGAGCGCATCGGTCTGTCACCCTCGCCTTGCTCGCGCCGGGTCAAGCAACTGGAAGACGACGGCTATATCTCGCGTCAGGTCGCGTTGCTGGATCGCAAGATGCTTGGGCTGAGTTTGACTGCCTATGTGCTGATCGGCATGGATCGGCATACGCCGGAGCGCTTCGAGAATTTCGAAGCGGCGATTCGCACATTACCGCAGGTGTTGGAGTGCAGCCTGGTGACCGGTGTGGATGCGGATTACCAGTTGAAAGTGGTGGTGCCGGATATGGATCACTATCAGAAGTTGTTGCTGGGGCACCTCACACGCATTGAAGGCGTGACCAGCGTGCGCTCGAGTTTTGTGCTGAATCAGGTGCTCAACAGCACCGAACTGCCGCTGACCCACCTGCGCAACTGATACCGCCCCCTGTAGGAGCTGACGAGTGAAACGAGGCTGCGATCTTTTGATCTTTTAAAATCCAGATCAAAAGATCGCAGCCTTCGGCAGCTCCTACAGATCGCTTTTGTGGCGAGGGGATTTATCCCCGTTCCAGTGCGCTGCACTGGCAGGATTGGTGTTGCAGACCAATGACCGCGGCACACCGACGCAGGTCAATGCCCCGCCATCCGCCCTTGGCGTATACTCGCCGCGCCCTTTTAGCCGCGCCCATGCCGGAGAACCCCAATGGATCCAGCCGTATTTGAAGAGTGGATGATGACCGGTCTGGTCAGCATCCTGATCATTTTCATGGGTTTCATCGTCTGGGATCTGGCGAAGAAGTCCAAGGCCGGGCGCTTTGGCTCGTTCATTCTGTTTTTCGTGCTAGGCCTGGGCGTGGCCGCGTTCATCATCAAGAGTGTGGTGATCGGCCTGATCGAATCCGGCGCTTTATAAGCGCGCCGGCACTTCCTTCCACTGGCCCTGATCGAGCCCTTCGATCGACCAGTCACCAATCTTCACCCGCACCAGCCGCAACGTCGGCAGCCCGACCGCCGCGGTCATGCGCCGCACCTGACGGTTGCGCCCTTCGCGAATCACCAGTTCCAGCCACGACGTCGGTATGGACGCGCGAAAACGCACCGGCGGGTTGCGCGGCCACAGCTCAGGCTCGTCCAGCTGCCGCGCTTCAGCGGGCAAGGTCATGCCGTCGTTCAACTCAACGCCGTCACGCAGACGCTGCAACTGCTCGGCGCTCGGCACGCCTTCAACCTGCACCCAATAAGTCTTCGCCAGTTTATGTTTCGGATCAGCGATGCGCGCCTGCAACTGCCCGTCGTTGGTCAGCAACAGCAATCCCTCACTGTCGCGATCCAGACGTCCGGCCGGATAAATGCCAGGCACATCAATGTAATCCTTGAGCGTCGCCCGCCCTTCGCCATCGCTGAATTGCGTCAGCACATCGAACGGTTTGTTGAACAGGATCAGTTTCGGCTCGGCCGGAGGTGCCTTGGCAACACGGCGTGGCGAAGACGACTGAGGCTTCGCGCCAGGGCGGCGGGAAGGTGGACGCGGGGGACGAGACATAGGGAGAGCAAACATTTAGCGATCAGGGCCGACAATGCTAGTGCCCCGACCGCCAAATGACCACGACTAACCGTTAACGAAACGGCGGTTCGTCGAAGCTGCGCAGTTTGCGCGAGTGCAGCGAGTTGAGTTCGGTGCGCAGCAGATCGACCGCTTCGATGCCGATCTTCAAGTGCTGGCTAACCGCGCGCTCGTAAAACGCGTTGGCCGAACCCGGCAGTTTGATTTCACTGTGCAGCGGTTTGTCCGAAACACACAACAACGTGCCGTACGGCACCCGCAAGCGGTAACCCTGCGCGGCAATCGTGCCGCTTTCCATGTCCACCGCGACGGCGCGGGACAGGTTGATCAACGGTCGTTCCTGCGCCCAACGCAATTCCCAGTTACGGTCGTCGTAGGTCAGCACGGTGCCGGTACGCAGGCGTTTTTTCAGATCATCGCCCTTCTCGCCGGTGACATTCGCCGCTGCCTGTTGCAGCGCCATTTGCACTTCGGCCAGCGCCGGGATCGGAATATTCGGCGGTACGACGCGGTCGAGAATGCCATCGCGACGCATATAAGCGTGGGCCAGCACGTAGTCGCCAATGGTCTGCGACTGACGCAGGCCACCGCAGTGACCGATCATCAACCAGCAATGCGGACGCAAAACCGCCAAATGATCGGTGATGTTCTTGGCGTTGGACGGGCCGACACCGATGTTCACCAGCGTCACGCCATGGCCATCGTTGGCGATCAGGTGATACGCCGGCATCTGGTAGCGGTGCCAAACCACACCGGCGGCGATTGCCGAGGCTTCGCCGTGATCCATGCTCTTTTCGATGATCACGTTGCCCGGCAAGACCATGCGCACGAAACGCGGGTCACTGCGCAATTGCTCCAGACCATGGACGATGAACTGGTCGACGTAGCGGTGATAGTTGGTCAGCAGGATCCACGGTTGCACATGGCGCCAGTCGCTGCCGGTGTAATGCACCAGACGACGCAGGGAGAAATCCACGCGCGCCGCATCGAACAGCGCCAGCGGCAGTGGATCGGTGTTTTCCCAATCGTACAGGCCATCGGCGATGCCATCGGTGGCGGCGGACAGGTCGGTACTCGGGAACACCCGCGCCAGCACGGCAGCGGTAACGCCGGAACCGGCGAGTTCATCGCCCTGCTCGACCACATACGGATACGGAATGTTTTGCTGGCTGACGCCGACTTCCACAGTCACGGTGAAGTCGTGCATCAACGGCACCAGCTGTTCAAGCAGGTATTTGCGGAACGCCGCCGGGTGGGTGACGGTGACGCTGTAAGTACCCGGCAGTTGCACCTTGGCGTAAGCGCGGGTGGTCTGCGGGACTTCGCCCTGGCAATGGTAGGTCAGACGCAGTTCGGGATAACGAAACAGAGCACGCTGCGCAGCGTCGGGTTCGACGCGATCTTTCAGGTAACGCTTGAGCGCCGAGTTCAGCGCAGTGGTGGCCCGCTCATGCAGCTCGGCCAGACGATCCACGGCTTGTTCGGCGGTTTGAACAACAATAAACGCTTCGGTCACGATCAGCTTCCTGTGTTCTGACTTGCAGAGCTTCATCTTGCCTGCATCGTGGCGTCACGGAAACAGTGGCATGTTGGCAACCGCACAATATATGGGCCACCCCAATCCTTGTAGGAGCTGCCGAAGGCTGCGATCTTTTGATCTTGCTGTTTATAAGATCAAAAGATCGCAGCCTTCGGCAG
>NZ_JASCPK010000072.1:0-28859 GCF_029959385.1 Pseudomonas sp. PS01303 | reverse complement strand
CTGCCGCAGGCTGCGATCTGTTGATCTTCAATAAAATCAACATCAAAAGATCGCAGCCTGCGGCAGCTCCTACATGAGCGGTGTTTCGAACCCCGGAGACAGAAAGTAAAAACCCGCCTCTAGGGCGGGTTGGGTGCTGCAGTCGTGAGCTAGCCCGCCAAGTGAGGAATGGCGGTAATAATAATGCTTGGCTGGCAGCGCAATACGTAGGTAGTCATGGCCTGAAAATTAGCCTGAACGCTGCTGGCACGTCAATGGCCAATTTTGCGTGGCGCGGGTAATCTGGCGATTCTGCTCATCAATTCAAGGAAGGAATGCATAATGTCTGTCGCCCTGCCCCTCACGGCTTTGCTGGCTTTTTCCGGTTACACCGTTTCGGTGATGCTCCAGGCTGAACAGTCGCTGATTGATTTTGGGATCAGCTTGATGTCGCGGCCGGATACGGCACAGGTGGTGATTGATTTGTACCTGCTGGCGACGTTGGCCGGGGTTTGGATGGTCAAGGATGCCAAGGCTCGTGGGCAGTCGGTTTGGTCGGTGGTTCCGTATCTGTTGCTGACGGCGGTGTTTGTGTCGGTGGGGCCGTTGTTATATCTGGTGGTTCGTGGGGTTCGGGAGCGTAGGAAAGTCAGCAATTCCGCGGCTGTGGGCTGATCTGAAATCACCTGTTTATTTTGAGATCCTCATCGCGAGCAGGCTCACTCCTACAGGGGATCTTCGCTACACCAAAGATCCATTGTAGGAGTGAGCCTGCTCGCGATGGGGCCGGGCCAGACAACACAAATCACCTGGCCAAGCGCCTCAGCCCAAACAACATCCCCCCTGCCCCCATCAACATCACCAGCAAAAACACCGGATAAGACACCCACCACGGTGTCCCCGCCGTCATCATGCTGAACTCCGACATCCCGCCAATACTCGCGATCAGGTTCAGCGGCAAAAACACCACGTTGATCAACGTCAGTTTGCGCAGCAGGTTGTTCATGCTGTTGTTCATCAGGTTACCGCGCGCGTCGATCAGCCCGGAGAACACCGTTGAGTAGATTTCAGCCTGTTTATAGCACTGGTTGTTTTCGATGATCAGGTCATCGATCAGGCCGAGCGCCTCGCTGGAAAAATGCTGTTTCTCGGCGTGATTACGCAGCCGTGTCAGCACCGCGCCGTTGCTGTGCAGGGCGTTGATGTAATAGATCAGGCTCTCGCTGAGGTTGAACATCTGCACCAGATGCTGGTTCTGCATCGAGGCGTTGAATTTTTGCTGCAACTCGCGGGCGACCAGTTTGATCACCTTCAAGTGGCCGAGGTAGTGATGGATGTTGTTGAACAGCAGATCAAGCAGCACATCCAGCGGCGTGTTTAACGGTTGGCGCGTGCCGAGACCATGCAGCGGCGTGTCGTCGGTGGCGATCACCAGCAATTGCCCCGGCGCGAACAGCAAGCCGCAGGACGACACCTCAAAGGCCAGGCTACCGCCACCAGAATAGTTTTCCGGGCGTTTCCAGATCAGGAATAGATGATCGGGGTGAAACTCGATGCGCGAGACTTCATCCGGGTCGAGCGCCGAGGCCAACGCATGTTCATCGACCTTGAAATGACTGTGCAGCAAGTCGCGCTCGGCGGCGTCGGGATTGCTGAACAGCATCACCTCGGCGTGGAATCGTTCAACCCGCTGTAACGCGCCGTGGCTCAGTGAGAAACTGCTGATCATCGGCGGCTCACCACGCTTGCCCGCGACGTTTGAGTTCCAGCCGCCGCACAAACTCTTCCAGCACCAGCGAATATAAATCGTCCTGCAAATACGCGTCTTCGATGCCTGCATCGAGGTTCGGGTTGTCGTTGACTTCTATCACCACCACTTTGTCGCCGGCCTGTTTCAGGTCGACGCCGTAGAGGCCATCGCCGATCAGGTTGGCAGTTTTCACCGCAAGGTCGACGACCGCGCGCGGCGCTTCATGGATCGCCATGGTCCGGCATTCGCCGTTGACGTCCTGACCTTTGGCTTTGTGGTTGTAGATCTGCCAGTGGCCCTTGGACATGAAGTACTGGCAGGCGAAGATCGGTTTGCGATTGAGTACGCCGATGCGCCAGTCGTATTCGGTGTAAAAGAATTCTTGGGCCAGCAATAACACCGAATGCTCGAACAATTCGGCGGTGGCTTCGAGCAGCGCTTGTTGGCTTTCGACTTTGATGACGCCGCGTGAAAAACAGCCGTCGGGGATTTTCAACACCAAGGGGAAACCGAGGCGTTCGCCGACCCGTTCGAAGTCTTCGGGTCGCTCTTTGTAGAGGATTTCGGTGGCGGGCATGCCCAGTTGATGGCTGTTGAGCAGATCCGTCAAATAGACCTTGTTGGTGCAGCGCAGGATCGACGTCGGATCGTCCATCACCACCAGCCCTTCGCTCTCGGCCTTCTTGGCGAACCGGTAGGTGTGGTTGTCGACGCTGGTGGTTTCGCGAATCAGCAGCCCGTCGTATTCGGCCAATCGCGCGTAATCCTTGCGCTCGATCAACTCGACATCGATGCCCATGGTTTTGCCGACCCGGACGAAATTTTCCAGTGCTTTGGGATTCGACGGCGGCAAGGCTTCCTGTGGGTCGTGCAGAATAGCCAGGTCATAACGTGCAACTTGCGGCGAGCGCGGCACACGCCAGACTTTACGGCTGAAACCGTCCAGCGCATTGGCAAACTGATCTTCCTGATCATCGCGTAACTTGTGCAACGCGCCGGACTTCACGCCCTCGATGTGCCAACCGTTAGTTCGGCGAAACTCAACTAACAGAATTGGACAAGGAAACACTTCAAACAACTGCCGCGCCAGATCCTGCAACGGCTCGATATGAGTCCTGCCGAAATACAGTGTCAGGGTAAACCCTTCGGTATCGCTGTAGAGGTGGTGACTAAGGGCTTTTTCCAGGGTTTTATCCAGGTCATCCAGTGCCAGGCCATAAAGTGATTTTTTCGTCAGTTCGCTGATGGTGCGCACCGACGGGATCACCTTGTGCCCACGGGCTTCCGCCAGCAGCGAGCAGTAATAGCCATGGCCCAAGTACTTGTAGCTGCGGCACAGGTTGATCACCTGAACCCGTTTGCCGGGCTCGGTTTCGCGTGTTTGCTCGAGGTATTCCTGAGCGGTGACGATGTCTTCGCTGGGAAAATAGGAAGCCCAATCTTCCTTGCGCTCGACAATGATCAACACTTGACTGGAGGTTCTGACCGCTGGTTTTAAATAAGTTGCCGTCGGCAAACTTTGCTCGGATACTTCCCGCCAATGACCCTGTACCGCTGACATAGAGATTGATCCGTTGGAGAACAAGACCTTTTCTATTAAGCACGAAGTTTTACGAAAGTCTCGTTTCGTTACGCAACTTTTACGGTGGTCATATGAGTACTGTTTTTCGCTTGGCCGTAGTTGAAGACTTGCCGGCGTTGCTGGCATTGGAAATGCAATGTTTCACCACGGATCGGCTCACCAGTCGCAGTTTTCACTGGATGATTACGCGCGCCCATGCGCAGTTGCTGGTCGCAGAACGCGATGAACATCTGCTCGGTTACGCGCTGGTGCTGTTTCATCGCGGCACCTCGTTGGCGCGGCTGTATTCGATTGCCCTGGCTGCCGAGGCTCGCGGTACAGGGCTGAGCAAGCAATTGCTGGAAAAAATCGAGGCCTGCGCGCTGGAACATGATTGCGCGTATCTGCGTTTGGAAGTGCGTACCGACAACCCCACCGCCATTGCCCTTTATGAGCGCAACGGTTACCGACGTTTTGCGCTGATCCACGATTACTACGAAGACCATGCCGATGCGTTGCGCTTGGAGAAACGCATTCTCCAGCACCGCGACTCACGCAGCATCACGGTGCCTTACTACGCGCAGACCACCGACTTCACCTGCGGCCCGGCCTGTCTGTTGATGGCCATGGGCGCCTTGGAGGCCGGACGCTTACTGGAGCGTCGTGAGGAATTACAGATCTGGCGTGAGGCGACGACCGTGTTCATGACCTCCGGCCATGGCGGCTGCAGCCCTCAAGGTTTGGCACTGGCGGCGTGGCGCAGAGGTTTTCGCGTGCGTTTGGAGCTGAGCCTGGAGGGGCCGCTGTTCCTTGATGGCGTACGCGATACGCATAAAAAAGACGTCATGCGTTTGGTGCATGAAGAGTTCACTGCGCAACTGGCAGAAACCGATGTGGAACGTTTGATCGGCGCAACAGTGGATTTGCCGCGATTGCTCGACGCCGGTGGCCAGCCTTTGCTGCTGATCAGCAGCTATCGTCTGACCCGCTCAAAATCACCGCACTGGGTTGTAGTGACCGATTGCGATGAGGACTTCGTTTACCTGCATGATCCCGATGTCGATCACAGCCAGCACCGACAACCGATGGACTGCCAGCACGTGCCAGTCAGTCATGGCGAGTTTGAAAAAATGTGCCGATTTGGCCGAGGAAAACTACGCGCCGCAGTGGTGCTATTCCCCCAAAACCTATAGCCACCAAAACCCCTGTGGCGAGGGGATTCATCCCCGATGGGCAGCGAAGCAGCCCTCTCTTTCTGGAGAAGCTGCACAATCCATCGGGGATAAATCCCCTCACCACAGATATAGAGCGCTCTCAGCGCCTTACTTCAAGCCAAGCTTGTACAACGAACCATTCGACTCATCCGTAAGCACATACAAATAACCATCCGGCCCTTGGCGCACATCCCGAATCCGCTCTTTAAGCTCGCCGAGCAAACGTTCCTCATGCACTACCTTATCGCCATCAAACTGCAACCGGATCAACTCCTGCGTCACCAATGCACCAATAAACGCGTTGTGCTGCCACGGTTTAAACCGGTCAGCATCGTAAAACGCCATGCCAGACACACCCGGTGATTTCTCCCAGACATGGTGCGGTGCAACCGTGCCTTCAGCCGTTTTACCCTGCGCTTCAGGGATCGGCTGCATCGAATAGTTGATGCCGTGAGTCGCCAGCGGCCAGCCGTAATTCTTCCCACGTTCGATGATGTTCACCTCATCGCCACCGCGTGGGCCGTGCTCGTTTTCCCAGAGCGTGCCGTTCCAAGGGTTGAGCGCCGCACCCTGCGGGTTACGCTGACCATAAGACCAGATTTCTGGACGCACACCGGATTGCCCGACAAAGGGGTTATCGTCCGGCACTCGGCCATCGGGATAAATGCGCACGACCTTGCCTTGCAGCTTGTCGAGATCCTGAGCGGTTGATCGATCATTGTTTTCACCCAAGGTGATAAACAGATAGCCGTCGCGATCAAACACCAGCCGTGAGCCGAAGTGATTGCCAACCGAGAGCTTCGGCTCCTGGCGGAAGATCACTTTGAAATCCTTCAGCGTTTTCAAATCATCCGACAGGCGCCCCCGCCCGACCGCTGTGCCGGCCTTGTCGCCCTTGCCACCACCTTCGGCGTAAGACAGGTACACCATGCGATCCTGTTTAAAGTCCGGCGACAGCGCTACATCAAGCAAACCGCCCTGCCCCTTGGCCCAGACTTGCGGTACGCCACTGATTGGCTCGGACAACTTGCCGTCCGTGCCCACTACACGCAGATTGCCCGGCCGCTCGGTTACCAACATGCCTTGGCGATCCGGCAAAAAAGCCAGTGCCCAAGGATGGTCAAGTCCTTGAGCAATCGTGGTGACTTCGAGGATGCCCTGCTCGCTTTTCAGCTCTTTGGGCGCTGCGGCGGATACCGGAGCACTGATCAGAACGCCGGCACACAGGCTGGCCAGTAGGGTTTTACGCAACATGCACGATTCCTTATGTTCGCTTGAAAGGCTGACAGAACCTCAGTCCTGCCGTTCAACGGTTGCTGTCGGTACCCCGTGAGGGTGGATTGGGAATAAACGTCGGCGGTGTACTTGGCACCGAACGAATCGGCTGGCCGTTGCCGATGCCACGGTTTTCCACGGTGGGCGTACGCGGCGTCGGCGCAGTGCTCGGCCCACGAATCGGCGGGTTGCTCGGCTGAGTGCCTTGCATGCTGTTGGGGTTGGCCCGGCGGATCGGACTGTTGTAGGGATTATTACTGTTGCCGGTCGCACTCTGCGCCAGCAACAGCGTCGAGGCTGGCACCGAGACGCCCGCATAAGCCCAACCCACGCTCAAGCCGAGGACGGCGATGCCAAGCAGAATTCGGTTCATGGGGCAGCCTCTCGATGCAAGTGGATTAGAGCCTTCGAGTCCACGCTACGCCCAGGGTTCGCATTTGTTAAGTCACAGGCTTTAAACAACATGTAACCAGACACGACCGCTTGCCCCTGAGCCCGCGCAATCACTGGAAACTTTCACGCTGGGCCGCAGGTCACCTGATCATCACTTGGGAGATCATCACCATGGCTCGGGCAATCTGGAAAGGCGCGATCAGTTTTGGACTGGTTCACATCCCCGTCGCGCTGGTTTCAGCGACATCGTCCCAAGGCGTGGACTTTGACTGGCTCGACAGCCGCAGCATGGATCCGGTGGGCTACAAACGGGTTAACAAGGTCACCGGTAAAGAGGTCACCAAAGAAAATATCGTCAAAGGTGTGGCCTATGAAAAAGGTCGTTACGTAGTGCTCAGCGAAGAGGAAATCCGTTCGGCGCACCCGGTTTCTACGCAAACCATTGATATCTTTTCTTTTGTTGATGCCGAGCAGATTCCCCTGCAAAACATCGACACACCTTACTACTTGGCGCCCGACAAACGAGGCGGCAAGGTGTATGCGCTGCTTCGGGAGACGCTGAGCAAAACCAACAAGGTCGCCCTTGCCCGCGTCGTTTTACACACACGTCAGTACCTGGCGGCGCTGATGCCACTGGAGTCAGCGCTGGTGTTGGTGAAGCTACGCTGGCCGCAGGAGGTGCGCAGCCTCGATACGCTAGAGCTTGGGAGTGAAGTGACCAAGCCGCAACTGGCCAAGGGTGAACTGGACATGGCCAAACGGCTTGTGCAGGACATGAGCGCGGACTGGAAGCCTGAAGATTACAACGACGAGTTTGAAGACAAGATCATGGCGCTGGTGGAGAAGAAAGCCCATGAAGGCAAGATCGAGGATGTCGAAACGGTGGGTGGCGAGGAAGAGCGTAAAACGGCCGATGTGATCGATTTGACGGAGCTGCTGAAACGCAGTCTGGGCGGGAAAGCGGCGGCGAAGCCGAAGGCCAAAGCCACGCCAGCGAAGAAAACGAAGAAAGCGTCAGCCAACTGACAGGCTGCTTTTGCGAGAGTCATTCAACCCAGCCAGACAAACGCCATGTAGGAGCTGCGGCACGCTGCGATCTTTTGACTTTGAAGTGTGTAAAAAACAAGATCAAAAGATCGCAGCCTCGTTGCACTCGACAGCTCCTACAGGAGGATCAGATCAGGATAAAGATCGCCAACAAGCTACCGAAGATCGCCCACTTTTCCATGTAGTACAGCTTGCGATTACGTTTTTTCAGCTCTTTACCACGCAGACGAATCTTGTAGATCCTGGCAAACAGACGGTTGATGCCGCCAGTCCGGTCACCGGCATCGTTCGGCGCACCCGCCGCGGACATAACGTTACGGCTGAACCAGCCGTTAAACGCCGCCGCCCAGCGATATTTCATCGGACGCTCGATGTCGCAGAACAGGATGATGCGGTTCTTATCAGTGGTGTTTTCCGCGTAGTGAATGAACGTTTCGTCGAACATCACCGCTTCACCGTCACGCCAGTGGTAGTTTTCGCCATCGACGTTGATGTAGCAACCAGCATCATTTGGCGTATCGAGACCCAAGTGATAACGGTAAGAACCGGCGTACGGATCACGGTGGCGCACCAGTTTCGAGCCCGGTGGCAGTTCGGCAAACATCGCCGCTTTGATCGAGCCGATGCTTTGCACCAGTTCGGTGGTACGCGGGCACAGTTTCATCGCCGACGGATGGCTGTCGCCGTACCACTTCAGGTAGAAGCGCTTCCAGCCGGTCTTGAAGAACGAATTGAAGCCGACATCGTTGTACTGATCCGAGCGTTTGATCTCGCCGGCACGCAGCAGATTCTGGCCTTCTTCACGGATTTCCTGCCAATGTTCCTGCAACGGACTCAGATCGGGAAACTCCGACGGATCCAGATAAGGTTTGTTCGGTTTTTTCGAAAACAGATAGAGGAAGCAGTTGATCGGCGCGAGAAACGACGAATGATCGCTCAGTTGGCGACCCAATTTGTGCCGCACCCGTCCACGAAGATGAACGTATGCAATGGAAATGACATAAATAGCAGCAATGATGAGTTTCACGGAAATCGTCACATGTCAGTAGTGAACAAACTGCGCGCCTGAAGGCCTCTGGCCCGGCGTCTGATGCAGTGGTCGGATTACAAATGGCACGTCCCTGAGCCCGCGCCGTTGAAGGCCGCTGGGTGAATGGATGGCATTTTAGCCACACTTTGTATCCGATAGTGAACCTGTAAGTGTTAAAAACTGTCCCGGGTGCGCGCCAATCAGCGGTCATGGCGTGTTCGCCCTATCGTTAAGAGCGCCAGACCAGTACAATTGCCGCCAAACTTTACGCGCCCCCCTTGGTTGATGCCGGGACTTTCCCGCCTCAGCGCACTTTGACTCGGGCCAAGCGCTCCGGCCGCACCCTCGCTACTCAGAATGCTTCGCAGGAATAACTCTTGATCTCTACAGCTAACATCACGATGCAGTTCGGCGCCAAGCCGCTGTTCGAAAACGTTTCGGTCAAATTCGGCGCGGGTAACCGCTACGGCCTGATCGGCGCCAACGGTTGCGGCAAGTCGACCTTTATGAAAATCCTCGGCGGTGATCTCGATCCGTCCGGTGGTCAGGTCATGCTTGAGCCGAACGTACGCCTGGGTAAGTTGCGTCAGGATCAGTTCGCCTACGAAGAATTCACCGTGATCGACACCGTGATCATGGGTCACGAAGAGCTGTGGAAGGTCAAGGCCGAGCGCGACCGCATCTACTCGCTGCCGGAAATGAGCGAAGAAGACGGCATGGCCGTGGCCGAGCTGGAAACCGAATTCGCCGAGATGGACGGTTACACCGCCGAATCCCGTGCCGGTGAATTGCTGCTGGGTCTGGGTATCGGCATCGAGCAGCACTTCGGCCCGATGAGCGAAGTGTCGCCAGGCTGGAAGTTGCGTGTGTTGCTGGCTCAGGCACTGTTTTCCGATCCGGAAGTGCTGTTGCTCGACGAACCGACCAACCACCTGGACATCAACACCATTCGCTGGCTGGAAAACATCCTGACCCAGCGTAACAGCCTGATGATCATCATCTCTCACGACCGTCACTTCCTGAACAGCGTGTGCACGCACATGGCTGACCTGGATTACGGCGAGCTGCGCCTGTTCCCGGGCAACTACGACGAGTACATGACTGTGGCGACCCAGTCCCGCGAGCAACTGCTGTCGGACAACGCCAAGAAGAAAGCACAGATTTCCGAGCTGCAATCGTTCGTTAGCCGCTTCTCGGCCAACGCCTCGAAAGCGAAGCAGGCGACTTCCCGCGCCAAGGCGATCGACAAGATCCAACTGGCCGAGGTCAAGCCTTCGAGCCGCGTGAGCCCGTTCATCCGCTTCGATCAGAACAAGAAGCTGCACCGCCAGGCAGTCATCGTCGAGAAGATGGCCAAAGGCTTCGACGGCAAACCTCTGTTCAAAGATTTCAGCTTCCAGGTTGAAGCCGGCGAGCGCGTCGCGATCATCGGCCCGAACGGTATCGGTAAAACCACCCTGCTGCGCACTCTGGTCAACGAACTGACCCCGGATGCCGGTAGCGTCAAGTGGACCGACGCCGCTGAACTGGGCTACTACGCTCAGGATCACGCGCACGACTTCGAAGACGATGTCACCCTGTTCGACTGGATGGGTCAGTGGACTCAAGGCGAGCAGATGATTCGCGGTACTTTGGGCCGCATGCTGTTCTCCAACGACGAGATCCTCAAGTCGGTCAAAGTGATTTCCGGTGGTGAGCAAGGTCGCATGCTGTTCGGCAAGCTGATATTGCAGAAGCCGAACGTGCTGATCATGGACGAACCGACCAACCACTTGGACATGGAATCGATCGAGGCGCTGAACCTGGCGCTGGAAAACTACCCGGGCACGCTGGTTTTCGTCAGCCACGACCGTGAGTTCGTATCGTCCCTGGCCACGCGCATCATCGAGCTGAGCCCGAATGGCGTGACTGACTTCAGCGGCACCTACGATGACTACCTGCGTAGCCAGGGTGTGGTGTTCTAAAAGCGGCTTCGAGGTTTGAGCTGCTAGTTGCAAGTTAAAGGCCCTGTCCATGTGACGGGGCTTTTTGTATTTCGATGGCAAGTCATTTGTTGGTACGGAAACCATCGCGAGCAGGCTCACTCCTACAGGGGAACGCATTTCAAATGTAGGAGTGAGCCTGCTCGCGAAGGGGCCGTCAGCAGCGCCATCAACCCAAGGATAAATAGTTAGCCTGCTTCCTTTTATCCCTCACCCACGCCATCATGCGAACTCTCCCACCGCCGCCCGCGAACGAGTCCTCATGTCTGCGCAGCAACTGCCACCGCAAAGCTCCATGGCGATCACCCTGCAGATCGTTTCCATCGTTTTCTATACCTTTATTGCCTTCCTCTGCATCGGTCTGCCGATCGCGGTGTTGCCCGGTTACGTCCACGAGCAACTGGGTTTCAGCGCAATCATTGCCGGGCTGGTCATCGGTTCACAGTACCTGGCCACTCTGCTCAGCCGCCCGATGGCCGGGCGCATGTCGGACACCATCGGCACCAAACGGGCGATCGTGTATGGCTTGCTAGGGATTGTGCTGAGTGGCGTGCTCACCCTGATTTCGACGCTGTTGCAAAGTTTTCCACTGACCAGCCTGCTGATTCTGATTCTCGGGCGTTTGCTGTTGGGCGTCGCGCAGGGCCTGATCGGTGTCGGCACGATCAGTTGGTGCATGGGCCAGGTCGGCGTCGAACACACGGCAAAATCGATTGGCTGGAACGGCATCGCCTCGTATGGCGCGATTGCGATTGGCGCGCCGCTGGGCGTGGTGATGGTCGCTGAATATGGTTTCGCCAGTCTCGGGATTGCGCTATCGGTATTGGCCGCCAGCGCGCTGCTGTTGATCCGCAACAAACCTTCGGTACCGGTGATTCGTGGCGAACGTCTGCCGTTCTGGGCAGTGTTCGGGCGCATTGCCCCGTTCGGCGCAAGCCTGACCTTGGCGTCGATCGGTTACGGCACGCTGACCACGTTTATCACGCTTTATTACCTCAACCGTGGCTGGAGTGGCGCGGCGTACTGCCTGACGGTGTTTGGCGTGTGCTTCATTCTGTCGCGACTGCTGTTTATCTCAGCGATCAGTCGGTTCGGCGGTTTTACCTCGGCGATTGCCTGCATGACCATCGAGACTGTGGGACTGGTGATGTTGTGGCTCGCGCCCTCCACCGCGTTCGCCTTGATTGGCGCCGGGTTGGCGGGGTTTGGCCTGTCGCTGGTGTATCCGGCGCTGGGGGTTGAGGCGATCAAGCGCGTGCCGAGTTCCAGCCGAGGTTCGGGGTTGGGGGCTTATGCAGTGTTCTTCGATCTGGCGTTGGCGATTGCCGGGCCATTGATGGGCGCGGTGGCGTTGAATCTGGGCTATTCGTGGATTTTCTTCAGTGCGGCGCTACTGTCGGTGATCGGGTTGGGGCTGACCCTACTGCTTAAACGCCGAGCTATGGGCTGAATCAAGATCAAAAGATCGCAGCCTTCGGCAGCTCCTACAAGGGAATACCCTCTCATGTAGGAGTTGCCGAAGGCTGCGATCTTTTGATCTATCGAGCTACTGATCTGCGGTCTGCATCCCCGCCCGCGTCGGCTTACCCAGCGCATGCGAGAAAAACCGGCCAGCCTCGGAGATGAGGTTGCGGTGAATATCCTCTCGATCCACGCCATCAGCATCGGTACACAACGCCGGCATCGCCATGAGCTGCTCTTCAGTGCACGGCGCCATAAACACAAAGTGCCCTGCCCCGGCCAGCAACTTGAAGTCCGGCGCGGTCGGCAGTTTGCGCGCCAGCGCTGCGGCGTTTTTGTCGAAAGCCACCAGTTTGTCGCCATCACCGCTATAAAGAAGCACCGGCACGTGCACGTCGGCCAAGGTATGACGGCCGAATTTAAGACTCAGCGGCGCCATTAACAGCAAGGCATGTACGCGCGGATCGGCGACAGGCTGCAAATCATCGCGATCCACAATTAACTCGCCCTTTGTATTACAGGCATCGCGATCGTCAGGACGCTCTTGGCAGTAGCGACGCAAGCGATCCAGATCCGGCTGCGCCCCCGAAAGGATCAGCGCGGTCTCACCGCCTGCCGAATAGCCGATCACCCCGACCTGATCGGCGTTGACGAATGGCGCAAGCATTGGGTCGCCAAGCGTGGCGGTAATCGCTTCGGATATCTGGATCGGCCGCCCGTAGAGGTTGCTGAGGGTACCGAGCCGGCTGTGATCCTTGGAGTTGTCGCCAGGGTGAATAACCGCTACGACGACGAAGCCTTTACGCGCCAGTGAGGTCGCGAGGTCATGCAATGCGAGCGGCGTCCCGGTGTTGCCATGGGACAACATCAGCATGGGAAAACGGCCAATGGCGATTTTGGTGTCTTCACCCGCCTCGACTGTGTAGCCCTCAAGCAGCGCGGTGTGCTCGCGATCGCTGGAAGGATAGAAGGCGATGGCGCGCATCGGTTGCAGATCCAGTGGATCAAGGAACGTCATCTCGTGGTAGCCGACGCTCCAGCGTGGATGCAACCCGGGGGCGGCGTGCACTGTATTCAGGCTGCCTAGCAGGCAAATCAGTAACGTTGCACAAAGACGCATCATCGGATGCCCCACCCTGTTGTTACTCAATCGAAAGATCCGCCGTGTTGCGAAGGCCGAAGCGCCGAGGATTCGGCCTTAGGCGATGGCAATACACTCAGACGCTGTTCGTTTAACTGCATAACCCGGGCCAGATTATGTAACAGCCAGAAACAAAAAACTCCGTATTTGGCCCTTGCAGAACCAGAATACAGAGTTTTTTGGGTGTTACCTGAACAACAGCTGTTCTTTACGCAAGCCTTACGCAGCGGCGAACAGTTGCTCGCTGATTTTCGCTTGAGCGGCGGTCATCGCGTTGTTGCGCACTTCGTCGCCGTACGCCAGACCTTCAGCGCGAACGATTTCGATGTCGGTGATGCCGAGGAAGCCCAGCACCAGCTTCAAGTAGTCTTCGTGAGCAACTCCGCTCGCTTGACCGGCGTGGATGCCGCCAGCGGTGGACACGATCACGACTTTCTTGCCACCGCAGAGGCCTTCAGGGCCGGCTTCGGTGTAACGGAAAGTCTGGCCGGCAACGGCGATGCGGTCGATCCAGGCTTTGAGTTGGGTTGGCACGGTGAAGTTGTACATCGGTGCGGCGATGACGATCGCGTCAGCAGCGATGAATTCGGCCAGGGTGGTCGCGCTCAGGTCGGCTTCGTGCTGTTGTGCGGCGTTGCGCAGTTCAGCGGTGGTGCCGGCGGCAACCAGGGTGGTCGACGAGAAGTGGCTGATGGCGTCAGCGGCCAGGTCGCGGTAAGTGACCACGGCGCTCGGCTCGGCGGCTTGCCAGGCTTTGGTGACTTGGCTGCTCAACTGACGGGAAGCCGAGTTGTCGCCCAGAATGCTCGAATCGATATGCAGCAGTTTCATGCGGAATCTCCTGGAATGAATCGCCTGTGGCGACTGAATGGAGACAATCCTACGCAAGAAACCAATGGATGATTAGCCGCCGACAATGCGATAGTTTGTCCCACTGATAGAACAGTTGGATTTCCCTGATGCAAGATCTCAACGATCTCTACTATTTCGCCAAAGTCGTCGAGGCCGGTGGCTTTGCGGCGGCGGGCCGTTTGCTGGGCATTCCCAAGTCACGACTGTCGCGGCGTATTGCCGAACTCGAAGAGCGACTCGGCGCGCGTCTGCTGCAGCGCACCACACGCCAGCTCAATCTCACTGCGGTCGGCGAGCGTTATCTGCGCCACTGTCAGGCGATGTTGCTGGAAGCGGAAATGGCTGACGAGGCCGTGGCGAGCATGTCCAGCGAACCGCGCGGGCGATTGCGCGTGTCGTGCCCTACCGGGTTGGCCCATGAAATGTTGCCGATGGTCATCAGCGACTTTCTCGGCAAATTTCCGCAGGTACAACTGGAAGTGGTGCTGCTCAATCGCCGGGTGGATCTGGTCACCGAAGGGATTGATGTCGCGTTGCGCGTCAGAGAACTGGGTGACGAAGATCCGCTGCTGGTGACCCGACGCCTGCGTCAGGCGCAAATGGTGGTGATCGCCAGCCCGGCTTTTCTTGAAGGCAAGACGATCGAGCATCCGCAAGACCTGAAAAATCTGCCGGTGCTCGGCGCGCTGGAAGCTGATCGCATGGTGCATGTGCGCTTGCTCGATCAACACGGCAAGAGCTTCGAGCTGAGTATGGAGGCACGGCTGGGGATTGACGATTTTGTGGTGCGCAAGGCCTGCGTACTGGCCGGTCACGGCTTTACGCTGTTGCCGATGATGTATTGCGAAACCGAACTGCAAAACGGCACCCTGGTGCAGATGCTGCCGGAGTGGTCGCTGCCCGGCGGCTGGCTGCAAGCGGTGTACCCGCATCGCCGAGGGGTGATGCCGGCGGTGCGCGCGTGGATCGATCATCTGGTCGAGTCGTTCAATGCCTGTGGGGAGCGGTTGCTATGACGAAAGGAAAAATGAGCGAAGCGGACGTCGCCGCGTTTTGCCTGGGCCTGCCCGGTGCTCGGGAAGATTACAAATGGGGCGGCGTGCGCGTGTTCTCGATTGCCGGCAACAAGATGTTTGCCTTGCAGGGACTGCGCGGTGATTCGTTGGCGTTCAAGGTCGACAAGGATCTGTTCCTCGGCCATTGCGACCGCCCGGGGATTCACCCGGCGCCCTATCTGGCGCGGGCGCAGTGGATCATCATGCACCCGCCCTACCCGCTGGGCGCTGAGGAACTGCGCGGATTGTTGCAGCGTTCGCACCAGTTGGTAGTAAGCAAACTGCCCAAGAAAACCCAGATCGGCCTACTGCTGTAAACCCAACCCCCTGTAGGAGCTGCCGAAGGCTGCGATCTTTGGACTTTGATATTAAAAAAGCAAAATCAAAAGATCGCAGCCTTCGGCAGCTCCTACAGGGGGGAGTCGGTATTTGTTTAGAACAGGGCCAACAGGTTCGAGCCGAGGAATATCTGGTCGATCCAGAACACCTGATGCAGCGCAACGATCATCCAGAACAGCACCTGAAACGACACCTTGCGCGTCTTGTGCCGCAACACTTGCTGGGCGATCAACGCACCCGGCCAGCCGCCGGCCAGTTCCACGGCGTGAAGGATGTTCTCCGGCGTGCGCCATGCATCGGCGCGGGCCTTGCGTTTATCTGCCCAGTACAGAAAAAACGCCAGCACGCTGACAATCCCGTACGCCGCCAAAGGCACCAGCGAGATCCCGCGCAGCCACATCGACAACGAGCCGAACAACGGCAACGCGAGAACGATCAGCAGCACCACCAGTTTCAATTTCAGATGCTGAATGTTGCCGCCCGAAGGTCGCCCTTCCGGCCGGCGTGCGCGGGAATCACTCATGGCTTGGCTGCCGACCAGTCCACCCAGCCAAACTGCCAGGTCGCCAGAATCACCAGACCGAAGACGATCCGATACCAGGCGAACGCCGCGTAGCTGTGGCTGGCGATGAACTTGAGCAAGCCTTTCACCGCGATCATGGCGAAGATGAAGGCGGTGACAAAACCAATGGCGAACACTGGAAAGTCCGCCGGCACAAACAAGTGGCGGTACTTGAAGCCCGAGTAAACCGCTGCACCGACCATGGTTGGCATGGCGAGGAAGAACGAGAACTCGGTTGCGGTTTTGCGCGACAGACCGAAAAGCAAACCACCGATGATCGTCGAGCCGGAGCGCGAAGTACCTGGAATCATTGCCAGACACTGGGCGAAACCGATTTTCAAGGCGTCCGTCCAGCGAATCTCATCGACCGTTTCGGCATGCACTTCATGCTGACGCTTTTCCGCCCACAACATGATGATGCCGCCAATGACCAGAGCCGCCGCAACGGTGATCGGGTTGAACAGGTACTCGTGGATCAGGTCGGCAAAAATCACCCCCAATACCACTGCCGGCAAGAAAGCGATCAGCAGATTAGCGGTAAAACGCCGCGCGCTCGGCTGGGTCGGTAAACCGATGACCACGTCGAGAATCTTGCGGCGAAACTCCCAGACCACCGCGAGGATCGCGCCGAGCTGGATGATGATATTGAACGCCATGGCCCGTTCGCCGCCGAAGTTGAGCAAGTCGGCAACGATGATCTGGTGTCCGGTACTGGAAATGGGCAAAAACTCCGTCAGCCCCTCTACAACTCCAAGTATCAGTGCCTGCAAGGCGGTCCAAAGATCCATCAATCCCCCAAAGAGCGATGCACGACGGCATGCCCCGATAATGTTTTTTTACGTTCACTGCGATCAGCGTAGCTGTTTATGGCTGTACCGATTCCGCGCGCACAGGATCCACACGAAATGGTCAAAATTCCGTGAAATATCAACTTGGATTCAGGTTTTTACGCGCGGGGCCGAAATCCTATCAGACAAGCCGTAAAAGCGCTGCCGCGTTATACGACTTGGCTCGCGTAGGCCGCATCACCGAATCGTGGTTGGATGCTGGCGATGGTTTATGACAATAAAAAGAACCCGGAGTGACCGCGTTATGAACAGCTTGCGCAGTGTGTCGATCAGCCGACGCTTGTGGCTCATCTTGGTGGTAGCGGTGGTGATGTTGTTGACCTTGGGTGCGTTGATGCTCAAGCAGATCCACGCCGACCTCTATCACGCCAAAGCCCAGAAAACCCAGCATGTGGTGCAAACCGCCAGCGGCCTGCTGACCTATTACCACGATCTGGAAACCGCCGGCACCCTGAGCAAAGAGGCCGCGCAGAAGCAGGCGCTGACTGCGATACGCGGCCTGCGCTATGACCAGAGCGATTATTTCTGGATCAATGACCTCACGCCCGTGATGGTCATGCACCCGACCAACCCCAAACTTGAAGGCCAGAACCTTTCGGCAATCCGCGATCCGGACGGTTTTGCGGTGTTTAACGAGATGGTCGCCATCGCCAAAGCCAAGGGCGCCGGCATGGTGGATTACCGTTGGCCAAAACCCGGTGCCAGCGAACCTGTGGCCAAGACTTCGTACGTCAAACTGTTCGAGCCGTGGGGCTGGGTGCTTGGCTCCGGCGTGTATATCGACGATGTGCAAGCCGAATTTCAGGGCCAGGTGATCAAAGCCTCGGCGATTGGTCTGGCGATTGCCGTGATCATGGCGCTGCTGGTGATTCTGATCGCGCGCAGCATCGTGCGGCCGTTGCAGGAAACCGTGAATGCCATGGCCAATATCGCCAGCGGCGAAAGCGATTTGACCCGCAGTCTCGATACCCACGGTCAGGACGAAGTCACTGAGCTGGCGCACCACTTCAACGCCTTCACGGCCAAGCTGCGTAGGGTGATCGGCGACTTGCAGGTCTCGGCCAGTGCGCTCGGGGTGTCGTCCAGCGAACTGGGCAACGATGCCTCGCAGGCGCAGCAACGCAGTCAGCAGCAATCGCAGCAAATGGAGTTGGTGGCCACCGCGATCAACGAGGTGACCTACGGCGTGCAGGACGTGGCGAAAAACGCAGAGCACGCGGCCGCGGAAATGCGCGACGCCGAAGCGCAGGCACAACAGGGACAGATCAATATCGATGGCAGCTTGCAACAGATCGACAAGCTGTCAGGGACGATTGATCAGGCGGTTGAAGTGATTCGCACATTGGCTGCTGAGAGCACGCAGATTGGCAGTGTGCTGGAAGTGATTCGTTCGATTGCCGAGCAGACCAATCTACTCGCGCTCAACGCTGCTATCGAAGCGGCACGTGCTGGTGAACAGGGTCGCGGTTTTGCGGTGGTGGCGGATGAGGTTCGATTGCTCGCGCAACGGACGCAGAAGTCGACGGCGGAAATTCAGACGATGATTGAGCGTTTGCAGAGTCATTCCGAAGCCGCCGTTAAGGTGATTGGCGACAGCAGCAAGGCTTCGCAGCTGACCATTGAGCAAGCAGGACTGGCCGGGGCCAGTTTGAGTGCGATTGGCCAGGCACTGCGCAATCTCAACGGTTTGAATGCGTCGATCGCCAGCGCCACGCTGCAACAGGCGCATGTGGTTGAAGACATCAACCAGAACGTGACGCAAGCGGCCGGGCTATCGCACAGCACGGCGTTGGCGGCGGAACAGTCGAGTGTGGCCAGCGTACGGCTTGCGCAACTCAGCGAACAACTGAACGGCTTGCTGCGCCAATTCCGTGTCTAACCCCCCAATTGCCTGTGGAACACTAATCCTGTGGTGAGGGGATTTATCCTCGTTGGAGTGCGCAGCGCTCCCAAACCCGGCAACCGCGGTCTTCCAAGTAGAACGCGTTCTGCGGTTTTGCGACGGCTGCGCCGCCGAACGGGGATAAATCCCCTCGCCACAGGGAAATTTGTTGCCAACAGTGCGTGTGCGGTAGCTAACGCCCCTTAGCCGTCTCTGGGTACAATCCGCCCCCCTTCAACTCCCCCAAGGAAGACTCATGTCCGGGCTCGAACTGTTTGCCGCCGCTCTCGGTGTGATTGCCGTGTGGCTGACGGTTAAACAGAATCCGCTGTGCTGGCCGATCGGGCTGGTCATGGTGTTGCTCTACAGCTGGATCTTCTTTGAGGTGAAGCTGTATTCGGACATGTTGCTGCAAGTGATCTACGCCGCCCTGCAAGTCTACGGTTGGTGGCAGTGGACGCGGGCCGGGACGATGCATGACGGGCGTCTGGTCACCCGCCTCGATCAGCGTTCGATTCTGTTGGGGCTGGGTGTCGGCGCGGTTGGCAGTCTGTTGCTGGGCGCGGCGATGGCGCACTGGACGGATGCCGCGCAACCTTGGCTCGACGCAGCACTCACCGGTTTTAGCCTGGTCGCGCAGTTGTGGATGGCGCAGAAACGTCTGCAATGCTGGGCGCTGTGGTTTGTGCTGGACGTGATTTTTGTCGGGTTGTTCATCTATAAAGGCCTGTACCTCACCGCTGCGCTGTACGCCTTGTTCACCCTGATCGCCGTGCAAGGCTGGCGTGAATGGCGGGCTGATCCGGCGTTGCGCACTTGAAAGTCGTGGTGCTCACCGGCCCTGAATCGACGGGCAAGAGCTGGCTCGCTGCTGGCCTGCAAAAACAGTTCGGCGGGGTTCGGGTGGATGAGTACGTGCGCCGGTTCATCGAAGATAATCCGCGCGATACTTGTCTGGCTGACATTCCCGCGATCGCCCGTGGCCAGTTGCAATGGGAAGACGAGGCGCGCGCGCAGCGGCCAGCGCTGCTGATTCTCGACACCCACCTGTTGAGCAATATCCTCTGGAGTCAGACGCTGTTCGGTGATTGTCCGGACTGGCTGGAGCCCGAGCTGTTGGCGCGGCATTACGATCTGCACCTGTTGCTGTCCCCTGAGCAGATCGACTGGACGGATGACGGTCAGCGCTGCCAACCGGATCTGCATGAACGTCTGATGTTCTTTCGAGCCACACAAAACTGGCTGGAAAAACACCAGCAGCCCTTTCAAATCATTCAAGGCAATTGGGCCGAGCGAAAGGCGCAAGCCGTAGCCGCGGTCGCACATCTATTTGCTGACTGATCATCGACCTGGGGCTTTTGCCCCACTAATTCACCCTGTTTTGGGGGAATTGTGTCCGTTTCTGAAACACTCGCCCGAGTGCAAAGTGGCCGTTTCAACGCCCTTCATCGTTTTGTCATGCCGCTTGTTACGCGGATGAAACACATCCCCGCAAACCCTTGTTCCAGAGCTTTGTTCAGCGAACAGACAGGTCTTCTTGCCAAGCACTGTTTCAGCGATGAAACATCACGTGTTTCAGCCCTGCGAACTTTTCCGATAACCCATTGAAAAACCGTCTTTTTTAAAAAGCGGCACAGCTTTCGCTCTCTCCTTCCCAACGCTGACTAGGGCCAGCCCACTGAAGAAGGAATTGCCGCCGTGGGGAATATCAAAAAAGGTTTCACCTGCCTGGTGCTGATCGGATCTGCAGCCAGCACATTCATCAGTTTCAACGCTCAGGCCGAAGGCAACGGCGTGATTGTGCTCAATCGCGATGTGCAGGTTCATTCGATCGGCCGCGAGAGGGGCAAAGACCCCTACCCAACCACCGTCAACGCCAACCCTTCGGCACGCGTCAATCAGGCCGTGAACAGCGGTGAACTCAGCGATGGCGAGTTTGCCAGCGTCGCCAGCGGTTCCTCCATCAGCGGCAACATCATGAATCAGAACGGTGCGCTGCCCGGTACCAACGTCATCACCAATCCCAACGGTTTGCCCGGCATGAGTGCCGGTCACGGTGGCGGCAGCGGCGGCAGCATTTCCAACACCATCAATCGCTCTCTAAGCACCGGTCTCGCCCCGCTGACCCGCATGGCTGGAGGCCAATGAGATGAATCGCACTCTACTCATTCTGGCCCTGCTCAGCTGCACCAGCGCCATGGCCGACTCCAGCAACAACAACGCAGACATTCAGAACACCGGCATCCAATACAAAGGTAACTACAACGTTAACCAGGCCGCCGGCGACCAGATGCAACAAACCAACACCAAAGCAATCGCCATCGGCACCAGTGCCAGCGCATCGACCAGCGTGATTCAGCGCATCGACACCCCGGCCGAACGCTCGGCCAATGCCAGCGCGAACATCGGCGGCAACTCTTTCAGTAATGGTAACGGGATTCTGGGCGTGAACCAGGGTGCCGGGGCCAACAACCAAATGGCCAACGTGACGCGCGTCAGCATCAGTGCTGCCCCGCAGAGTGTTGACGATAGCGCCCTTTCGCAACAGAACGTGGCGTTGTTACCGAGCTCAGGAGCAACTGGTACCTCAATCGGCAGTCGCCAGGTCACGACGAGTGATCAGGCCTTCACCGGCAGCCGCGGGGTAATCCAGGTGAACCAGAGTGCTGGGGTGGGGAACCGAATGGCTAACACCCTGAGCATCCGGGTCGCAGACTGACCCAAACAATAAAAGCTGTGCAATTAGAAAGTACCAACACTTAACCAACTAATAAGCACGATGGAGAAACACCATGAAACCTACAATGGCTCTCAAACCACTGGTTTTCGCACTTGCAGCAGTGATGGCAATCGCAGCACAGGCAGGCGGTCGTGATGACGATCACGGTCATGGTAACGGCGGCCACAATAACGGTGGTCATAACAATCAACCAAAAGGCCCTACTCTCGAAGAGCTTCTGCAAATCGGGGCCGGCGCTGGGGCTGCTGTACTTGATTCGCAAAACAGCGATAGCAACATCGTTGGCAACCAGGGCACTAAAAACAATGCCACTGTCGATAACTCGGCGAACGGTTCCAACGGCAACCTGGGCATGAACAACACCGCCGGCGACGGCAACCAGCAAGACAACGCTGCTGCACTGGCCACTGCTGACGAAAGCTTCATCTTTGGCACCGCCGTTGCTGTTTCCAGCGCTACCCAGGTTAACAACAACAACGCTGTGGCTAACGCCTCGACGACCAACAATGCAAGCTTGAACAATGTGGGTAACGGCGGTTCCGGCAACATTGGCATCAACAACAGTGCCGGCAACTTCAACCAACAGAAAAACAACCTGGCAATTGCTGTATCGGGTGGCCGTGTAGCGAATGCTGCCGCTGCAGCCAACCAAAGCTCCACCGGTCTGACTGTGGCCAACTCCGCCACTCAAACCTACAAAACCACTACCCTCACCGGTACTGTCGCCGCTCTTGGCGCGTTCGGTGCAGTTGGCGAAGCAACCATCAAAGGCGATAGCGGTCACGGCGGTGGCGGCTATGACGATCGTGGCCACGGTGGCAACGGTGGTAGCAAAGATCAGAAAGCTACCTTCGAAGCTGTGGGTGTCTTCGGTCTGGCTGGCGTAACCACTCAACAAGTGATGACTCCAGACGGCTGGAAAAACCCTGTGACCAACAATGCCACCCTGAGCAATGTTGGCAACAACTTCTCCGGCAACGCTGGTTTCAACAACGCCGCAGGTGTTGGCAACCAACAAAGCAACTCGCTGTCCATCGCCGCAGGTTGCAAAGCCTGCATGTAATCGCGATCGAACTGAAAGCCCCGGCAACGGGGCTTTTCCTTCAGTCCGCCAAGGCGTATCGATCATGCGTAAAACTGCCCTTATCGCTTTGCTTTGCCTGTCTGGCTTGAGCCAGGCCGCGCAAATGCCAGTGGCCGCCCTCCCCGGTGGCGTACTCATTTACAAGGATGTGCAGAGCATTCGTGAGCGCAAGTTTGCCGACATCGTCGAACAGAAAACCGACTTCAGCTGCGGCGCTGCTGCACTGGCGACGGTGTTACGCCAGGCCTATTGGCTCGACGTCGATGAGGAGCACATCATCAAAGGCATGCTGGTCAACGCTGACCAGGACCTTGTCCGTACTCAAGGTTTTTCCATGCTCGACATGAAGCGCTACATAGAAAGCATCGGCATGCGCGCCAGGGGCTACAAGATTCCACCGGAGAAGCTCGACGCAGTAACAATCCCGGTGGTAGTACTGATGGAAATTCGCGGCTACAAGCATTTCGTCGTGCTACAGCGTTCGGATAAGGATTGGGTTTACATCGGAGACCCGGTGCTGGGACACAAACGCTATAAACATGATGATTTTGTCAAAGGTTGGAACGGCATCGTCTTCGCCATTGTGGGCCCCGGTTATGACAAGGCAAACGCACTACGCAGCCCACCGGTACCGCTGACCGCGAAGAACAAGCTGGATGGCTTCAACCCTGTCAAAGATGCTGAATTGATGGACTTCGGATTCATTCAGAGCGACTTCTTTTAATCGCCGCTTATAAAAAAATGGGACTGGATGTCCCGGGAGCAGCAGATGAAAACCTCATACTGGCTGGCCGCCGCCTGCCTGGCCGCGAGTGCGTCAGGCTATGCCAATGCAGGATTTAAACCCATCGAAATAAAAGATCAGGAGCTCTCTGAGCTGCGTGGTCGGTATGTCATGCCGGGGCGGATTATCAGCTTCGGCATTGTTATGAGCAGTACCTGGCGCAACGCCAGTGGCGATCTGATCGGTGCAGCCGCCTCGATGCAGATCCAGCAATCCACGATCAAACCCGAATTCTATGTTTCGACCATCAAAGAGGCGGGCAATATCGTCAATTCGGCGCAGAACGCCGTCGCCAGCGCCAACAATGGCGGCGCCGCCCCAACGACCCAACCGACCCAACAACAAGGCACCGGCACCATCATTGGTGGCGCAGCCTTGAATACCAGCCAGGGCGTAACGCAAAGCGTGCGCGCAGCCGGTGATGACAATACCGCTTACAACAACGTTGCGATCAACGTCAAAGAAGCCAGCCAAGCCCCGGCCATTACGCCTTCCCAAGGACAAGCTCTGGTCGCAGGCCAGACCATCACCGGCAGCAACGCCGCCGGCAATGTCGCGGTTTCCGCCACCGGCGGTGGCGTGCAAATGGCAATTCAGGCCAGCGGCAACCAGGGCGCTGCTCTGCAACAGGTTGCCCAGAGCGGACTGCTGCAGAACACCCGTTTGCTGGGCAGTTCGAACGTGGTCAATAACATGACTCAACTCAACGTTGTGTTGAACAATAACGGCATGAGTGCCGGCGCACTGGATTGCAACCTGACTCAACTCAGGGCCCTACGCAACATAGGATATTGAACTACGCTGAGTCTCGATCATTGGGCTTAAAGGGACGGCTTTTTCATGTATCGATCAGTATCACTGCGTGCTGCTGTATGTCTGAGTACGCTTCTCCCGGCGGCAATGTTGCAAGCTGCACCTGACGCCGATGTAGAAGCGCTAAAACAAGAACTGATGGAACTCAAGCAACGATACGAAGTGCAACAAAAAGCCCTGGCGGTCCTTGAACAACGTGTCCGCCAGGTCGAAGACCAACCCGCTGCGCCGCAACCCAAACGCCTGGTGAAATCGCCGGCCGACCTCAGAACTCAAAAAGTGGCGGCCGCAACAGGAACTGGTGCAGCAGCCGCGTCGGGGGGCGCAGCCGGAGGGGGCACGGGCAGTTCTTATGGCCAATCGCTGGCCGATGATTCGCAACCCGCGCAATCGGTCTCCAACCTGTACGACGAGGCCAGTGGTTTCTTCGGTGGCGGTCGTTTCAGCGTTGAAACCGGCATCACCTATTCGCGTTACGACACTCGTCAACTGGCGCTCAATGGCTTCCTGGCGCTGGATTCGATCTTTCTCGGCAGCATCAACCTTGACCGGATCAAGGCTGATACCTGGACCCTTGACCTGACGGCACGCTACAACTACAACAACCGTTGGCAGTTCGATATCAACGCTCCAGTCATTTACCGCGACTCGACTTACCAGTCCGGCGGTGCGCAAGGCGGCGCATCGGGCGCCCTCAGTGAACAGGATGTCACTCAGGATCCGACCCTGGGCGATGTCAACGCAGGTATTGCCTACAAATTCCTCGACGAATCGCCGAACCTGCCGGATGCGGTGGTGACGTTGCGCGTAAAAGCGCCAACCGGCAAAGACCCGTTCGGGATCAAGCTGCGTCAGGCCCCGGGCGACAACACCAACCTGTTCGTGCCTGACAGCCTGCCGACCGGTAACGGTGTCTGGTCGATCACGCCGGGCATCTCGCTGGTGAAAACCTTCGACCCTGCCGTGCTCTTTGGTAGCTTGTCCTACACCCACAACTTCGAAGATTCGTTTGACGACATCAGTCCACGGGTCAACGAGAAAATTGGCGGTAAAGTGCAACTGGGCGACAGCTTCCAGATCGGCGCCGGTGTAGCGTTTGCGTTGAACGAGAAGATGAGTATGTCGTTCTCGGTCTCTGATCTGGTGCAACGCAAGAGCAAGATCAAACAGGATGGCGGCGATTGGGAGTCGGTTGTCTCCAGTGACGCCAACGCCGGTTACTTCAACATCGGTATGACCATTGCGGCCACCGACAACTTGACGATCGTGCCTAACCTGTCCATCGGCATGACCGAAGATGCGCCGGACTTTTCCTTCAGCCTAAAATTCCCGTATTACTTCTAACTACAGAAATCTGTAGGAGCAGAGCTTGCTCGCGAAGGCGTCAGCACATTCAATTTTGATGTTGAATGTACCGGCCTCTTCGCGAGCAAGCTCGGCTCCTACAGAAGGCTGCGATCTTTTGATTTAACGAATTTGATGTTTGTGCAGTAACCGGTAGAACGTAGGTCGCGAAACGCCCAGCACTTTTGCCGCCACACTCAAGTTGTCGCTGTGCCGATTCAATACATCGCACAAGGCCTGGCGTTCGGCGCGGGTTTTATAGTCTTCCAGGGTGCCCATCGGCGTGGCGATCGACTGCTGGCTGATCAAACCCAGATCTCGCGCTTCAATCTGTCGCCCTTCGGCCAGCACCAAACCACGACGAACGCGGTTGGCCAGTTCGCGCACATTGCCCGGCCAGTCGTGTTTGCCCATCGCAATCAGCGCGTCTTCACTGAAACTGCGCGGTCGCCGACCGGTTTCGTGGCTGTAGAAATGCGAGAAGTGGTTGGCCAGCATCGACAGATCGCCATGACGCTCGCGCAATGGCGCTGTGACTACTTGCAACACATTCAGCCGGTAATACAAATCCTCACGGAAACGCTTTTTCTCGATCGCCGACTCCAGATCGACGTGGGTCGCGGCCAATACCCGAACATCCACGGGGATCGGCTGACTGCCGCCGACCCGTTCAATGTGTTTTTCCTGGAGAAAACGCAGCAGATTGGCTTGCAGTTCCAGCGGCAGATCGCCGATTTCATCGAGGAACAGCGTGCCACCGTTGGCCGCTTCGATGCGCCCCACCTTGCGTTGATGAGCGCCGGTAAACGCGCCCTTCTCATGACCGAACAATTCTGACTGGATCAAATGTTCAGGGATCGCCCCGCAGTTGATCGCTACAAAAGGTTTGCTGTGCCGCTGCGATTGGCGATGCAGGGTGCGCGCCACCAGCTCTTTGCCCGTGCCGCTTTCGCCACGGATCAGTACCGGCGACTCGGTCGGCGCCAGTTTGCTGAGCAATTTGCGCAATTCGCGAATCGGTCGACTGTCACCGAGCAACTCATGCTCTGGTTGATCGACGTGGATCGTGCCCTGCCCGCGCAGGCGCGCCATGCCGAACGCGCGACCAAGGGTGACCTGCACCCGCGAGACGTCGAACGGCAAGGTATGAAAATCGAAAAACCATTCGCAAACGAAGTCGCCAACGTTCTGTAAACGCAGGACTTCCTGATTCAGCACGGCGATCCATTCAGTACCGCTGCGGCTGATCAGTTCTTTGACGGCTTCGGGGCGTTCGAGGTGAAACGGCTGCAAGCGCAGCAAACCAACATCACAACTTCGGTCAGCGGCGTTTTCCAAAGTACAGCTGTCGACATCCCAACCTATCGCACGTAAACCGGGCAACAGGCGATGACAATCGTCGCAAGGATCGACGACCAATAAACGTCTTAATGCAGGCGCTTCGCTCATGACTGTTCCTTGGCGCCAAATTATAAGAAATGATTGTAAAAACAGTCATTTGGCAGACCTGGCTGTAACATTAGCAAGATTTTGACAGCGCCTTGTATCGATTGCTTATAGAGATACAAGCGAACCAGTTATAAGAAGCGAAGTTGTTAGTCAGCTATCGACTTTGAATCTTTCAGCCAGCTTTCAATAGCTGTCGACAAACTGAGTATATGAAAGAAAGTTGAAATTTCTTTGTTTCAGGTGTGACCTGCCACCGGGTTGCGTGCATCAGTACAAGTAACCAGCCGAACGGTAAGCCCAACCGACGGCACATCACTTGATTGGGCACGACAGAGAGAAGACCCCATGACCGCCCCGCTCCGTATCAACGAAGCTCTTTTGATTGCCAACCACGCGTTCAAACCTTTCCAGTGCGTGGCTTGGGCCCCACAAGACGGCAATGGCGAAGTCAGCCTGACCGTCATCGACCGCACCAACAATCACATTGGTCGCAAACAGATTTCCAGCAGTGACTATTCGGATCCGGCACAACTTGAATTGGTCTTGCAGCAAGCTCGCGCACAATTGAGCGAAGAAGGTTACGAGCTGCAATCGTGGTCGATGCCGCACTGAGCAGAGGGCATTGCGGATGACTTCAATGTCATCCGCCCTCTTCTTTGTTAGTTGCCCTGTTGTTTTAACCCCCGCGTACTTTTTTACATCGCTAAGCAACGAAACCAGGCACAACTGCTTGGCAGGCTTGCATTTGGTTCAAAAAGACACTGTTTCGGCACAGTGCGACCCTCCGCCTGTTAGTTATCACCGTTGTACTTATTGGTTATCAGGGATTGAATGTTCCGCTCATGCAGTTACCCACCCGGTTCCCGGGTTATGGTCAACTCGCAAGGAGATGCGTGCATGTTCAGCTCGAATGCTTTTGCGCTGGCAACCCCCATAAATAAAGTCGGACATCTTGATCAGACATTCGCTGCGACCGGCGTGGCGCAGGTTTATTTCGCCGGCAGCCTGTCGAGCATGACGCAAGGCGTGGCACTTGATCAGCAAGGTCGTGTATTGGTCGCCGCAAAAATCGGCACCGCTCATGGCAGCCGGTTTGGCCTGGCGCGATTGCTGGCCGATGGTTCTGCCGATCTTGGGTTCGGTCATCAGGGCAGCGTCATCGGCGAGTTCGCCGCCGGCTTCGAGGCCGCTGCCAGCAAGGTGCTGGCGCTGCCGGACGGCCGAATCCTGCTCGCCGGCCTGCATTATGAAAGCGCCCATCAAACCCTTCCCGCCCTTGCCTGCTTCGATGCCCACGGTCAGCCAGACCCGACCTTCGGCGACAATGGCCGGCAAGTCGTGCGCCTGGCGGGCAATCTGTCCATGGGCTCGCGCGATACCTGGCTACCGCCGGGCGTGCCCGGGGCCGAAGCCTGCGACTTCGCTGTGCAGGATGACGGGCACATCCTGCTGATCGCCAACCACCATTTCGAACTGGCCGATCACGCCGGCATGCTGATTCGCCTCAACCCCGACGGCAGTCTCGACGACACGTTCAACGGTCGCGGCTTCGTCATGATCCGTCACCTATTGCTCAATACCTGGCTCAGCAGCCTGCTGTTGCAGGAGGACGGGCGGATCGTGGTGGCCGGTTCGATCGACTTTCCGCAGGAAGGCTTGCTCGCGCGCTATCTGCCCGACGGCGGTCTGGATGAACGTTTTGCGGTGGACGGTTTTATGGCGTTCAAGGCTCAGGGGCGAAGCGCGCAGGTCAGCCAGGTGATTGAATCGGCGGAACACCTGCATTGTTTCGGCAGCAGCCGTGATCCGATTCGCTGCGTGGCATTGTCGCTGCACCATAACGGCCGCCCGGATCTGCACAGCCATGACGGTTTGGCGCAGTTGCTGGAAATCGGCCCGAGCGGCTGCCAGTGGAGCGCTGCGCAACGCATGGCGGACGGCCGCATGATCGCAGTTGGCGCGACCATCGGCGGCGTTGAAGCGGATTTTATCGTCGCGCGCTATTTGGCTGACGGCAACCTCGACCCAAGTTTCGGCGATGGCTGCGGCTGGCTGCGCACACGCTTGGGACGCAGCCTCGACACCGCCAACTCACTGGCCCTGCAAGCCGATGGCGGGATTCTGGTCGGCGGTTATTCACTGGATGGCAACTACCGGGCAATGGTCGCGCGCTACCTCAACCCATAACGGGCTGCAGGACGGTCGACCTGTAGGAGCTGTCGAGTGAAACGAGGCTGCGATCTTTAAAGTCAAAAGATCGCAGCCCCGTTTCAC
>NZ_JASCPK010000071.1:0-28881 GCF_029959385.1 Pseudomonas sp. PS01303 | reverse complement strand
TCATCCCAAAACATATTGGCTCCTTCTACTGTATATGCAACCAGTATGTGGCAGGTCGATACCGCCGCCAATACCCTGGCTAAGCGGATCGAGACGGCAGAAATACACGTATCTAACATATATATGCGTTAGGGTATTCAAAGAAAACGGCCAGGCAATGGCCTGGCCTAGTTGATCCTGGAATACATGCCATTCAGTCACTCCGATAGGAAGCCGTAGCCGAACGGGACCAGGCGGCTTAGCAGAGCATCATAGCTCCAGGCCAAAGCCGTAGATACCACGCCCGCTACCAGGAACACGGTAAATATGAACCATTGCCCGAACAAGGCACAGGCCAGAAAGCCCAGCAGCGAAAGGGCTGCAATGACCTCCAGGACCAGCACCACTGCCGGACGAATTAGCGACAGCAGCGAGAACGCTGCCAGTCGCAGTGAACCAGTAGCTACCTTATGAGCTTTCATTCCTGCGTTCCTCCACGCTCAAGATTTGGACGGTCGATAAATCGACCTCGCCAATCTCGCCCGTGTCAGCATAAACCACCTGGACAGTGCCGGTAGGGGTGAGGCTGGCGGCCCGGCCTTCGACCAGGATTTTAACCACTGGCCAAGCTTGGCCACTGTCCTGGACTTTTGATTCCGGGGTTGCTGGTGTTGTTTGCACTGGCGGCGGCAGATCCAACGGACGTTCTAAATGTCCGTCACCATCAGGTTTCGGCCCTGTGGTTTCCTCCTGGTTAGCAGGACCGGTGTTCTGGCCACCGCCTGGCGCATTGTCGCTCTGCTGGGCCTTCGCCTCGGCTTGCGCCTTGGCTTGGGCATCCGCCTCGGCTTGCAGCGCTTCGCGTGTGCGCAACTGCTCCACCAGCCGCCCCAGCGATGCCCGAGTGATTTCCTCGGCTGGCTGCTGGGCGAACCGCTCGACCTCGGCAGGATACTCTTTGTGTGCCTGGATCAATTCGTACAGGGTACGGCCACCGATCTGCGTATCGTCGCCCAGCTGCTGAATGAAATCCGGTGCCGTCGCCAGCGCCAGGTGTTGCGATACCGCATCGGCACGCATCCCGAGACGTTCGGCGATATAAGATCGTTTGTCGCCTTCCTGGATCTTCTCCGCAATGAAGCGCGCAAGCTCCATCGTGGTTAGAGGCTCCTGCTCCGTGTTCTCCGTCACTTGGTCATAACCATCGGCCTTGTCCCCGAAGATCACCGGTATGGTTTCCAGTCCGGCAAGGGTACAAGCACGCCACCGGCGTTCGCCCATGACAATTACGTATTTGCCATCGGCGTTCTTTGGCCGAACCGTAACCGGCTGGTTAAGGCGGCTGGCTTTGATGGTCTTGGCCAATTTTTCAAGCTTGTCCTGGTCGAACTTCTTACGCGGTTGCTTTGGGTCGGGGATAACGTCCCCCGTTGGCACTTGGACAGGGCCAGCACTCGCGCCCGAAGCGGCCGGTGCTGCTGCCGGTGTCGGGTCAAAGTTCGCCAGGTCGGTGAGGTCCAGTTTCTTAGCCATTGGCCTGCTCCATCGCTTTCATCATCATTTCAAATACGGCGCGCACCTCTTTACCGGACGTACGCGCAGCGGTTTTGATCTGGCCTTTTTCATCGCGCAAGCGCCATACCGGCACACCTTCAGCCGCGGCTTCCTTCAATGCCGCGCTTTTCTTGACCAGACCGCCAAAGAGGTACTTACGGAAATGGGTCATCAACTGCTTGAGCCATTCGGTTTGTGCTGGCTGGGTCGCGTCAAACTCATTTGGCAAAATGCCTAGGCTTACCAGGTGCGGGTTCCACTGTTGCTGAATGAACGCAATCCGCTTCAAGACCTCTTTCGCCACATCAATGCTGTAATCGTCGATCCGGCACGGGATGGCCACGTAATCAGAGCTGACCAGAAACGCGTTAGCCACACGGCTGTTGGAACCAGCGGTATCGACAATCACATAATCGAAATGCTCCGCGATACGACCGATTTGGGCACGCACCAGGGCTACCATTTCTTCATCGTCCATCGTGGTGCGCTCAGCCTTGATCAGACCTTTGTCACCCATTAGGACGCTAAGGTTTTGCCCCTCAACTGGCTGGATGGCTGCAAGAGGGCTGTCCTTGAAAAGATCAGATGCCACCATGCCAGGAACAGCGTATTGCACCAGGCGTTTACTGCCGTTGCCTTGTTCGTCGCCGTCCAGGTACAGCACGCGCTTGCCCAGTTCAGCCAGGTAAAACGCATCGTTATAGGACAGGATCGACTTACCGCTGCCGCCCTTCTGGTTAACCCATGATTTCTGCTTGAATCTGCGCGGTACGTTCATTGTTTGCCTCTGCTCAAGTTTGCCCGTGCGGTTTGTTCCATGTGCCTGACGTGTTCCGCCAGGTCAGGGGGTAAGGTGGCAAAGACTGTTACCCAGCCTTCCGGCGCTGTGCCGTGTTCCTGGTGCAAGTCGTATGCTTTTTTCACCATCTGCGAAACGGCTTTCTCCGTAACGCCAAGATCGGCGGCTATGTCCTTCTGCTTGCGCCCCTCGACCATGACTTGGCGCACCGCCTCGATGTTTGCAGGCTTCCACCGCGAGCCCATATGGGCCTTGAGCGTGTCGAAGTCCTGCGGTGTCAGTCGCTCTTTTCGTCGCATGGCTTTGCCTCGATCTAGCCATAAGTCACTAACTCCCATCTTGTTAGCCGTCCAGGTTGCCGCCTGGAATACTCACAGAATAGGTTAATTTTTGACTTGAGTAAACAGATTAATCCAAACGGCGGATAACCGGTGGTCAAGCTGGTATGACGGGATTTTCTTTCCGTAGTCGCGCTGTCTTGGATCACCTGGCCAACGCACAAGCCTTGCGGGTTTGGTGTGGGGGGAAATGTCTCTACGGTGTGTCGAATCACTCCCCATTAGCCACCGCACTATGCTTTATGGGGGGTCATCAAAGGCTAAAAGCAGCTGCCTTGGGCGTCGCTTACCGCGCCGCCTAGGGGCAGGTATCTGATTGGCACCATACTTAACATCACTAATTTTCCCGCCCTGGCCTGGTTCTGGCTGGTCATTCGGGGCGGATCTGGCCGCCTGGCTAAAAGCGCCGGCGTTGAAGGGCACCACGTTGTTAACGCGGACTTCGGTAAGGATGTGTCGATAGGTGGCCACCGTCTGCCTGGTAACACCTGCAAGGCTCGCAATGGCCGCTTGAGCAAGCGGCTTGCCCTGCTGCAATAGGATGCGACACGCAGCACGGATCTTGGATTCTGTGGCCTTGTGGCGCTCCTGGTGGGTTCGTTTGGCCGCCAGGCGTTGTCGCTCGACCAGGGGAAGGCTTTTGTCTAGCTCCATCACGCCACGGTGGCACCGGCTGTTGCCTGTGTACTTGCTCCAGGTCCACCGGGCGACGGATTTGACCGTTGACCGGATCGAGGACAACGGTAAGTCAGTGATAAAAGAGCCACGCCCGCCAAAGCGGTTAGCGTTGTGTGCGTGAGCAGTTAAGCGCCGGACAAAGTGGTCATAGGAACCTTTATCGCGCTCTTGGTTGACGATGCTATAGGCGTAGAACCGCAGGTTCTCGAACAACATACAGTGCCGCGAGTGGGACGCCGCTTCGTAGTCTGGTCCTTTGCCCCATGGGGTGATCGGCTCCAGGTCTACGCACTCGGCCAGGTCGGCCAGCTCGTAGACGTGGTTATGCAGTTCTTGGGTCTGCCACCATGGATGGCCAGGCGTCTTAGCGACTGGGCCGCCATGGTAATTAGGATCGGCATCGAGCGCCGCCACAAAAGCCTTGTAGATGGCTTTCAGGTAGTTAATGGGCCGACTGCGTGCGTTGTCGGTAGTACATACCGGGATAATGGCGTAATAGAGGTGTGTTCCGCCTGTACGTCTATTGCGCACTATGAGATTTGGCGGCGGTAGCCCGGCGTCATCCCAAATCAGCGCGTTGTAATGATCCAGGTCGAAGATTAGCCACGACACCATGCCTTCCCGGTTGATCTGCATATACGGATAGCAGACGGCGTATTCACGCGGCAGGATGCGCGCAGCGGTTTTGTCATCGCTGCAACGGGGCAGGTAGGGGCATTCCTGGAGGACGCGATTAAGGGCGGTACCTTCCTGGAAAAAGCTCTGATTGGGCCGAGCGGAGACGGCTCTGTCTTTGACTCTTAAGGCCATAACTCACCGCCAGAACGGCGGTGAGGAGATAGACGGACGTGAAATAAATCACGGCTCATCTTGCACATAGCTGCGCAGGAATCCATACTCTCTTCACCTATACGGTGAGCACCACGACGAATCCGCCAAGATATCTAGTCGTTGGTGCTCTTTTTTTTTGCCCCGCCGTCAGTGGCTAGGGGTCTTCTCTCCGGCCTCGGGGCCGTCCAACTCCAGCTTGAACTGTGGATGCTCTATACCGGCGTCCAACTCGCTCAGATACTGCATAATCGCCTTGCGTAACACCGCTGAGGTGTTAGTGCCGCGTGCGCGCATGGCAGCGTCGAAACGGCGCTTTATGCGGTCGTCAACCTTCGTAGCCATGATGGTTTGCGCGTGTGCGGTCATAGTCTTTTCGTTTCCGGGGTTATACCGTTTAACTCAACGCCTAAATCTAGTGGTTAAACCGCTTAACGTCAAGACGCCCAGCAGTGGGGCTGTTTTCATTTCCCGGGCCAGATGGTGTGCGTGCGGATTCTTGGTTTGTACAATCCACAAAATTGGATTGTACAAACCAGCAAAGCGGGGGATTGAATAGCAGGTGCGGCACCTTGCCCGGGAAATGAAAACTGGCCCCGAAGGGCCAGTCTTGTTAGTGGACGCTTACAGCGCTGTATCCGCTGCCGCATTGTCGGCTGTAGCCATCGTCGTGCGTGACAAAAACGCTCTGTGCTGTAGGGCTTTCCTTGCCCCGCAGGCGGTCGCTGTGGTGGTTGATCGCGGCGTTAATCTCGCCCTGCAGGCTGTCACCGCAATGGCTGCTCATGAAGGGTACATACGTGGCCCACAGGCGGCCGGAACGGAATTCCTCAATCGTAGGCTTAGCAATGCCAGCCTCGCGGAAATTCTGCGGATACTTGCGGAAAACGCGGTCAATACCTTGCTCAATGGCCACGTCCGAGAAAGAACGCCGGCAGTGGATGCTATCGGCGCCGAAGGATACGGGCACGCCGCCCACCAGGTGATAGATAGAACCCTTGTAGTCGATCTGCCCATCGAAGTACGAACCCTGGAAACGGCAGGTAACGGCCTCAACCTGTTTGATGTTCGGACCATCTGTCCACGCCACGGTGAGGCTCGCGCCGCCCGAGTAGGTATGACTGCGCACGCTAAATTTCATGTCCGGGAACGCTTCTTTCAGCGCTTTGCGAACGAGCTTTGCGGTGTCAGCGGCGGTAAGATATTGAGTAGTCATGGCTTAACTCCCATCTAGTTAGCTGTGATTAGAAGCCCTGGTACGGTTGCCGCCGTCCGGGGCTTCGTCGCTTATGCAGCCTTTCGTCTGCATGGGTCCATTATACTGCCGCCCTATCTGGTAAGTCCATACTTTTCTTTACCTTCTGTCGGGTGTTAAGGTGTTTCTGTCAATGCGGAAATTTGTTTTCCGTAGTAGCATCTTTTGATCTTTTGTCGGAGGACTCCCATGGAAAAGTCAGACATAGACAAGGCGCGCGGCATCGAACTGGAAGCCGTCTTGGAAGGATTCGGAGCGATCCGCGACCCCGCAGACCCAAAGCGGAATTGGAAAACCCACGCCGGGCGGGTGACGGTCACGGACGAAAAGTTCTACAACCACGATGCCGACAAGGGCGGCGGTGGGGCAATTGACCTGGCCATGCACCTGGGCGGTTTCGGTTTCAGAGATGCCGTGGCCTGGCTCGGCGGCACTCATGGCCGCGAAGCAGCCGTACAAACCTACCAGGCCGAGGCGCGGCATCAGGCAACCCGTATCCTGGACTCGACACCCAAACCCAAATTGGAAATTCCCGAACCGGACCCGAAAAAGCTGGCTAGGGTCATGAATTACTTAACAAATACCCGAGGCATCCCGGAACAAATTGTCAATACGGCAATCGACAAGGGACGACTTTGGGCAGATAAGTTTGGCAATGCTGTTTTCGCCCTTCGCACGTTGGACGGGAAAATGTCCGGTGCGGAATTACGGGGGCCTTACAGCAAGCCCTTCCACGGTATCCGTGGGGATCGCGGTCTGTACTTCACCGGTAAGGCCGCATCGAAACTGGCGGTGTTTGTAGAGTCGTCAATTGAGGCCATGAGTTATCAGGCGCTGAACCCCGAAGCGCTGGTGATCGGCACCGCAGGCAGTACCCGTGACATTCTCCAGGGAGCGGCTAAACACCTGGAAGGCCAGGGCTACAAGATCGTAGACGGTTTCAACGCAGACAAAGCAGGTGATCGGCTTGGGGACCGGCTCAAAGAGGCTGTGAGCCAAGAGGTTGAGCGTCAACGCCCGACCGCTGGGAAAGACTGGAATATTGAGCTTAAAGCCCAGCAGCGCGCAGCTGCGAAGGAGAACACGCCGGGAAAGCTGGAAGCTGAACCGGAACGGTAAACAACTATACGATATTCACATTTACACTTATCGTAAAAGTGTTGCAGCAGAAAGGGCATTGCTGTAGGGTCAAACCACAGTAAAGCAATGTCCGGCCTGCCGGACCAGGGAGAGGTTATGAAGCTGGCACCACTCGCGCTCTTAGCGGCCATATGCGCATCTGCCGCGCTTCCAAGCGCGGCGTATGCTGAAAGCTATCCAGTCGTCGGCAACGACGTGCAGCAAGATCGCGACGCGCAACGTCGCGCAATCTTAGCCAATGAGCTGACTACGGAACAAAAATCCCTCGATCAAGCGAACGCCGATCTGGCCGCCGCCATCAAGGCTCAAAAGTCACCCGAAGAAGTGCAGCAGATCGCTGCCTCGGTGCAGAGCCATAAAACCAACATCGAATCGCTACAGCGCGAGTTAGACGGTCAGGCCGGGAAGGTAGCCCGGCCCCGTCGTCCCGCGTTTGTCCCGCAGACGGCCCCGCAGGGCCAGGCGGACAGCCCCCAAGCACCGGCAGATGTCCCTTATTGGGACGTGTACAAGCGCAAACAGAACGTGCGCGCAGCATCCCCCGAAGACGATCAGGACAGCGGGGCAGCCCTGGAAAAATCACCCGAAGCCGGTGACAAGGAGGCCAGTTCTGGAGCCACAAACTAGACACAACCGAAGCGGCAATATGCCAAAGGGTGTGGCCACGATGTGTGGCGAGGTGAAGCCGAAACAATCCGAAAAGGATACGATAACGGCCCAACACTCAACACACGAGGCCACTGAAATGACGTCCATCTATGAAGACCAGCTAGAGGACAACGCCAAAAATAAGGCCATTAAACAGTTCATTTTGAGGGAGGTAAAAGAGGAACAGAAATTCAGCCTGATAGTGGTTTTAACCTGGAAGGATGGCGAAAACACTCTATTCAATGCGAGGAAGCAACCACGACTCTGGCCGAACTTGAACACCCTGGCCAGCTACATACGGGGGCTTGATTGCCCCAATGCACCGATAATCCTGGAGCTTGACTATGACAGTACAGACGACTCATGAAACCCCAACCCGCCCTGTAGCAACTCGCCGCCTCCTGGCGTTCGTGGCCGCTGTTATCGGCTCGATCTTCCCGGCGCTGGCCATGGCAGCAAACCCGTTTACCACCGGTGCGACTGGACTGTCCGCCGACACCTTGGCAATGCTGACCCCCGTCGCGGGTATCGCGGTGATGGTCGTAGGTGCCCTAGCCTTGTTTGGCAAAATTCACTGGATGTGGCTCATTGGCGTAGTCGTCGGCATCGTCTTGCTGTTCGGTAGCGACCAGATTGTCACCTGGATTCGCGGCCTGTTCGGCGTGTAACCGAGCCACACCAAAGCGAGGCCCCACATGGATAAGAACGACGGAATCCTAGTTGATACCTTGTTCGTGGGGCCTACGCGTCCCACGATGCGCTGGGGAGTCACCTGGCAAGCCTTCATCATCAACATGGTGTTCACCATCGAATGTTTCGTACTCACGAAAAATTTGTTGTGGCTGCTGGCCTTCATCCCTATTCACCTGATGCTGTATTGCATCTGTCTCTACGACCCTCGGGCGTTTGAACTGATCTACCTATGGGGTAGGACTAAGGCGTTTGCGTTCCTCGGTAACTTCTATTACTGGCGCGCCGCTACATACAGTCCCCTTGAGTTCAACGTCGGAAAGAAACTGAGTAAGCGCAAATTGCGCAAACTCCAGAAAAGGGGATTGCTATGAGCTTTGCCGAGACTTTGAGGAAAAAGGTTATCAAACATGAGCCGCCAGTTGCTGAGCGGCTCCCGTTTGAGGTCCACGTAGATCGCCACACGGTGATGACGAAAAACCGGGATTATATGCAAGTAATCCGCCTAACCGGTGCAAGCTTTGAAAGTGCCGATGACGAGCAGGTTAATATCTGGCATAAGCGTCTTAACGCGTTACTCAAGAATATATCAAGCCACAACGTCGGCGTGTGGCAGCATATTATCCGGCGCAGGGAACATAGATTTCCTCCAGGTGAGTTTCCAGAAGGGTTTGCCAAAGACCTGAATGATAAATACTCGTCTCGGCTGTCAGACGAGAAACTACGCGTCAATGAGCTTTATTTGACAATCGTTTACCGCCCGTTCCCCTCCGCTATTGGCAGCGCCATGTTTAACTTGGTGTCGAAGGCGGACAAATCCAGCCGCCAGGCCGAGCGCGAACAGGCGGTAGAGAAGCTGGATAAGGTCGTTCGCCAGGTCATGCGAACGCTGCGCCGCTACGATGCCGAAAAACTGGGCATATACAAACATCAAGGCGTCTACTGCTCTGAACCCATGGAATTCATGGGTTTCTTGCTGAATGGGCGCTGGCAGCGTGTCGCAATTGGCCAGGCACCGCTACGTAAGCTCCTGCCCGCTTCGCGCCCGTTCTGGGGTAATGAAACGGTCGAGGTTCGCGGCGCTACCAGCACCTATTTTGGGGCCATGCTGGGGATAGGCACTTATCCCGCCGAAACCGGCCCGGTGTTCCTTAATGAATTGCTCAATGCACCTTATGACTTCGTATTGACGCAATCCTTTAGCTTTATCAAGCAAGAATCCGCACGCCGGACCATGCGCATAGCTCAAAGCCGCATGGAAGCCGCCGAAGATGATGCAACATCGCAGATCGATGAAATTGACGATGCACTTGACGACTTGGCATCGCGGCGCATCGTTATGGGTGAACATCATTTCAACTTGTTCGTTAAGTCCGATACGGTAGAAGGGCTTAATGACAATGTGGCGGACGCGATTGATATTTTGGGTGATACAGGCATGACGCCTGTTCGTGAAGACTTGGCCATTGTGTCGGCTTTTTGGGCGCAATTCCCTGGTCAGTTCAAGGACCGTCCGCGAGTATCAGACATTAACAGCAAAAACTTTAGCGGTTTCGCTCCGCTGCATAACTTCCCATCTGGTCGTTTGACAAACAACCATTGGGGGGATGCGTTAACTATGTATATGACTACAGCCGGAACGCCCTATTACTTCTCGTTCCATTCCTCTGATCCGCAGGATAAGAACGACGTTAAAATTAAGGACGTCGGGCATACGATGGTGCTCGGCCCTACCGGCTCAGGTAAAACCGCTTGGGTGGCATTCAACCTGGCGATGCTTACCAAGTTCGGCGCAACGTGCGTGCTGTTTACGAAAGACCGGGATACGGAAATCATCATTCGTGCCCTCGGCGGGCGGTACTATCCGGTTCAAAGCGGCGTGCCGACCAATTGGAACCCGTTCCAGTTGGACAAAGACAACCCTATCACCATGCCTTTCCTTAAACGTCTGACGCTCTACCTTGCGGCGCCGCAAGGGAATGTAGACGCACTGGACGTTACCGATGTGGAGCGGATCGAGGCGGCTGTTAACTCGGTACTGCGCAAAGATCTGGAACACCGGCGCTTGGGCCGGGTGCTTGATTTCCTGGACGTGGATTCGATCATCTACAAGCGTCTCCAGCGTTGGTGCTATGCGCGTCGCGCTGGCCAACCTGATGGCGAAAACGCCTGGGTGTTCGACAACAAAACCGACACGCTGGCCGGGTCACTGGGCGATGCGCTCATTACAGGCTTCGACGTAACCGCGTTTCTGAACAGTGACGAGCTGCGCGCCCCGATCAATATGTACCTCTTTCACCTGGTGCAGTCGTTGGTAGATGGTCGGCGGTTCGCCCTGTTCATCGCTGAATTCTGGAAGGCGCTGGGTGACGCGCCGTTCCAGGACTTCGTAGAAGATCAGTTGAAAACCATCCGTAAGAACAATGGGTTCGTTGTGCTGGATTCCCAGTCGCCAAAGGACGCGCTCAAAAGCCCAATCGCGCACACCCTGATCGAGCAGACGCCAAACAAAATCCTGTTCCCCAATGACAAGGCGGATTACGAGCAATACAAGACGCTCGGCGTATCTGACCGGGTGTTCCAGCTTGTGAAAGAGACGGACCCGGAGTCCAGCCGGATCTTCGTGTTGCAACAAGGGCACAGTTCTGTGGTCTGCAAGTTCGACATGGAAGGTATGAAGTTTGAACTTGACGTTCTGTCGAGTAAGAAACACACGGTCGCCATGGTCGACGCCTTGCGGGCTGAATACGGCGACGAGCCAGAAAACTGGCTACCACATTTCAAAGCTGCGGAGAGAAAATCATGATGAACTTCAAACGCATCACCGTTGCCATCGGACTGGCCACCGCGATTAGCTCGGGGGCCGCCCATGCCGATATCGTGCCTGTTATCGACGCCTTGGCCATCGAGAAGGCCATTGCAAACGGCGTCATTCTGAGCAACCAGCTGACCGAGATAAAGAACAACCTTGAC
Source organism: Pseudomonas sp. PS01303 (assembly GCF_029959385.1). NCBI lineage: Bacteria > Pseudomonadati > Pseudomonadota > Gammaproteobacteria > Pseudomonadales > Pseudomonadaceae > Pseudomonas > Pseudomonas sp. PS01303. The sequence continues at coordinate 17,999 of NZ_JASCPK010000071.1, read as the reverse complement.
GTGGCCAAGCAGCAATATGGCTCGTTGACCGGCAATCGCGGCATGGGCGGGCTTATGTCCGACTCGCCGCGAAATGGCCTACCTGATAATTGGGATGAAAGCATGGCCCTGTTGAACAGCAACAGCGGTCCGACTTACGGCGACTTGGCCACATCGGCTAATCAAATTCGTGAGTCGCAATCTGTCCTTTCTTCTTCCGAAGCAGCGTCTTTGTCGCCACAGATGCAAAGCTATCTGTCAAACATGCGCAACATGAGTGCGAACCAACAAGCTCTTGGCCAGGCGGCTTACAACAACTCCGCGACACGTGTGCAGACCTTGCAACGCCTTTCCTCCAGTATCAATTCTTCAACTGACCCGAAAGCGATTATGGACCTGCAAGCTGTTGCGCAGTCTGAACAGGCCAAGTTGCAGAACGACCAGGCGCAACTACAAAGCGTACTGCAACTGACGCAAGCGAATGATGCCGCAGCGCGCCAGATGCAAAACGAAATGCGCATGCAGGTTAGCGGGAGTAACGACAGTTTCCCCGCCTTGGATACCTCGATTCCTAACAACTGACTACGGAAAGAAAACATGAAACGGTTTTTTGCTCTCGCTGCTGTCCTGGTCTGCCTCTCGGGTTGCTGGGACGAAAAAGATAAGGTGGTTTGTGACGCTGAATGCCGGGCCGAAAGGTCCGGTGAGACTTCTTTCCCAAGTCTGGATACCAGCGCCCCGGACTCGTTTAAAAAAGCCCCTGCAAAGGGGCAATAACTCGGAGTCCAGGCTATGGCTACGCAAACCTATACGCAGGTGCTGACGTTCGTAGACGGGATGACCAACGCGTTCATTACGCAGAACGTCGTCGCCGTCGCCAACGCTATTGCACCTGCGGTAAACACCTTACTGGCCGTATACGTCATGTTTTGGGGCTATGCGTTGCTGAGAGGTGGCACAAAAGAGCCCATGATGGATGGCCTACAGCGCATCTTTAAAATGGTTATTATTCTCTATGTCGGCTTTCAGTTCGCCGCATACAACCAGTATGTCGTTAACACATTTAGCGTAGCCCCTTTGGAGCTTGGACAGTCGTTCTTCGGTGCCTCGGATACCAGCACCATTTTTGGTTCGCTAGATAGCATCCTGGGTAAAGGTTTTGAAGCCGGTAAAAAGTTTTGGGACCAAGCCGGTATATTGGTCGGTGACCCTGGCATGTATATGGTCGCTATCCTGGTTTGGGGCCAAACGATATTGGTAACTGCCTATGCGTGCTTCTTGATCGTCGGTGCCAAAATCGCATTGGCTATCATCATGGCAATCGGACCGCTGTTCATCTTCTCGCTGATGTTCCAATCTACATCCGATTTCTTTAGCCGCTGGGTGCAGCAACTCGCTAACTATGCCCTAGTCATCATCATGACCATTGCCGCGAATGCTCTAGTGATGACCCTGTATGAGCGTGCATCGACCGGTGCGGCTGCAATCACCAATACCGCACAAGTTAGCCAGCTGTTCCCGTTCCTGGTAACTGGCGCGATTTCCCTTCTGTGTCTGGTGCAGATTCCATCAAAGGCGGGGGGCTTGGCCGGTGGGGTGTCGTTCAACTCCTACGGCGCAGGTCGCCTGGCTGCACGCTTCCTGACTCGTTCTCTACGTTCGCTCATGCCTCGCCGCCGTCCCCGCGATCCGAACCGCAACCGCGATAAGAAGCGGCCACGGGGTGGCCAAATCAAGGTCTGACCGCTGGTCGCGTTTACAGGGAATCAAGGCATGGATGCCGTCCTAGATACGGAAACGCCTTTTCTGCATAGACGGAACATAGTAAAGTGTTGCTATGTATCCGTCTTTTTTGTGCGTGTGAGGAAAGCAAAAATGAAGATCGTTTTACGTCTACTTGCCCTGACCGTCGTTGTAGCCGCCGCTGGGTGCGCCCATCAGCCCCCAAGCTGCGACGGCAAGGACCGCCGCCCAATCAACGCTGACCGCCAGGCCGGAATTACGTTCCCCAGCTGCGGCCAGGCTCTCGCCCTTAATGCTTTCGACCTGGGAGACGGCTAATGGAAGTCCGCAAAAAGCGTAAGCACTCCGACACTCCTAGAACCGCAGGTGACGAAGCAGCGTTACAGCGGTTCCTATCGACCATTCAAGAGTTCGTGGAATCTCACGACGACATACAGCAAATCCTCCAGGCATCCCAGTCCTGGGCTGATACCGAAGTCGAACGCAAAGACAAAATGATCAAATGGTCATTCCGCGTTGCGGGTCTGGCTGTTGTATTCGCTTTCGGTAGTCTTTGGGTTGCTCATCGAGCCGTTGAAACGGCAATGGTGCCTCCACCGGCCCCGCAAGTTCTCGTCATGAACGAAACGACGGGCGCTATCAACCCATTGCGCTCGCTGGAAGAAGTCAAAGACAAGTTTGAAGATGCGCTGTTGCGGCGTGCACTTAACACCTTCGCGGTTTGCCGTGAACGCTATATCAAGGATATGGCGGAAAGTGATTATTTCTGCGCCGCCGCTTTTATGTCGCCACAGTTGCAATCCCAGTGGGGTAAATACTGGGACACTGAAAACCCGGATGGCCCGCTGAACGTCTACGGCAACAAGGCGACCGTCAAAGTTCAAATTGAAACAATCTCGCCTCGGGAGAACACAAAAGGGATTGTGGATACAGCCCAAATCCATTTCAAACGAACTGTCACAGCCAATGGCATTCCGACTGTAACTTATTGGATTGCTGATATTGCGTTTCAGATGGTGAATCTGCCTAAGTCTGAGGAGCAACGCCGGGTTAATGATATTGGCCTACAAATCACCCAGTACAACACGAACCAGGTGTTGACTGCGCCAAATCCAACAGCCCGCCGCCAGGGTCAAGCGGTCCAGTCACAACCCGCGCAACGCTCCGGTTTATCGGCTCCGGCCTATTCGCCAACTGATGGGAGGGAGTAGCTATGAAAATCGCCCCTATCGCGCTTGCAGTGCTTATTGGTTGCACCTGGAACTATCAAGCACACGCGGCATCAACGCCGGTTGCGTCAACCAAGGACAAGCGTATTCGATTCGTTGACTACGACCCTTACGACTATGTGACTGTGAAAGCCCGTATAGGTCGTGACACCCTTGTTATGTTCGCACCTGGCGAACGTATTTTGGACATGGGCGGCGGTTATACCGACGCTTGGAATGTTGGGGCGATCACAGCCGGAAACGGCTTTTTTATGAAGCCAGCCAGGGGTAGCCCAAACACCAATATTCACATTCTCACCAATAAGCGTGTTTATAACCTGGATATGGTGTTGGCCGGTCCTAAAGAAATTAACTATGAGTTCATCCAATACCGCTACCCGGAGGATGAACTGCAAAGCCGCCGCGCCAAGGGCCAAGCTGACTTGGTTAAGAAGATGTTGACCCAAGGTGATGGCCGCCACCAAAACGAAAACTGGACCGTCGAAGGCGCTACAACTATCGAGCCTGTCCGTGTTGTAGACAACGGTTTGGCTACTTACGTGACCTTCCCACCTCGGGCCAAAATTCCTCAAATTTACTACGAAAACGAGGAAGGCAAGGAAGTTATGGCTAACTACAACGTCAATGATGATGTTGTGGTTATTCACGATGTGAAAGCGAAATTTATTTTCCGTAGTGGCGAGCTTGTGACTTGTATTTATAACGAGTCATATGACCCACGCGGGGGTGATCGACCTAAAACCAAAACTCAATCGCCGCATGTTGAGCGTGTGTTGAAGGAGGCCGAACAATGAGAATGCCATGGAACCGCAGGGATGAAGTCGAAGAAGAAGAAGAGGATGAAGTAATCGAAGAACAGTCCATTCAAGGGGACCGCAAGATTGCCTCCGTCAACAAAGGTATGCGGGTTCAAGCCCGTGTTACCAATATTCTTGCCGGTGTATGCATCTTGGGGTTTGCTGGCTGGCTGCTGTTCACCTACTACGCCGGTCTTATCAAAGAGCGCCAGGAGCGTAAAGACCGCGACGTAGACACTACCCAAACAGCCAACGCCCAGTTGCCACCTCTCAAGGTCGGCGCGCTGGATACGCCCGCCAGTTCGCAACAGGGCGGCCAGGCCGCACCGCCGCCGCCTAACGTCAACGCAAAGGGCAGCAATGGCCAGCCGGTGAAATCGCCGGCGCAAATCGAACGTGAAGAACGCCTGGCGTCCTCGGTGAAATTCAAGCTCGATGGTACCGGTTCGGCATCGACCGCTGCCGCTACTGCTGGCCGTGCTGGTGGACAACCGGGCGGCCAGTACCAGGCCGTCTCTGGACAAGCTGGTCAGGGTGGCCAGGCTAACCCTGGCGATCGTCTGTCGCAGTCGTTGCAATCAGCACAGATGGACCCCGTTGAAGCCTACCGACTGGGCGACCCTGGGTTAATGGTTTATCAGGGTGAAGCTATTGGCTGTACTGTTCGTCCAGCCCTGGACTCGTCACTGGTAGGCATGGTGCAGTGCGTCCAAAACGATGACCTGTGGTCTGCCGATCACAGCGCCATTGTGGCCGAGCGCGGCACCATCTACACCGGCCAGCAACTCATGGGCCTGGCTCGCGGAAATCGGCGCCTGCCGATTGTGTGGACCCGTGGCCGCACTCCAATGCCAAACAATGTGGCGTTCAACCTGAGTTCCGCGGCTACCGATGAACTGGGGCGTACTGGCGTCACCGGCGACATTGACTATCACCTTGCCGAACGCTGGGGGCCTATTGTCGCGCTGAGCATCATCGACGACGTAGGCGCGTACCTGGAAGCGACCCAGCAAAGCAACGATAGCCAGAACACCACTGTCAACCTGGGCAATACCCGTAGCGGCGGGCAGGACTTGGCCACCGAGATTTTCAAGGAAGCCGCTAATATCCCGAACACTCTGACTCGTAATCAAGGCGCGAACATTTATATCTATGTAGCGCGGGATATTGATTTCGGCAAAGTCTATAGCCTGGAGTACAAAGAATGACGGATAACAACGACGGACTGCACACGGTCGAAATCCATCTTGAGGTACTGAACGAGTACCTCAACGGGGATTATAACGAACTCTGCATCAACAAGCCGTTCGAGCTTTGTACTTACACCCATGGGCATTGGGAGTACATCCAGATGCCAGAACTTGACTACCAGTGGTGTGAGGAACTTAGCCGACTGGTGGCGAATTTCTCGGGCCAGCCTCGCGAACCAATCATCAGTGCTGAACTACCGGCAGGGCAGCGGATAGAAATTACTCTGCCGCCTGTAACAGAAACCCCAAGTATCACAATACGCCTTCCCCCCAAAGGGAAGGCTTTCACACTAGAGGAAATTATCAGCTTTGGTAGTTTTGAGCGTACCCAGTGGGTTCAAACACGCGGTATCAGCGGAGAAGTACGGACGGAGCTGAACCGCGAACTGACTGTAAAAGAGCGCACGCTACTTGAATTGTTTAAAGCGAAGGATGTGGTCGGGTTTCTTTGCACCGCCGTGCTGGAAAAGCAAAATATATTTTTTGTCGGTGAAACAGGCTCCGGCAAAACTGCGTTGATGAACGCACTGGGGCATAAGATCCCCGAAGCCGAACGTCTTATTACCGTAGAAGATACCCGTGAATCACGGCTGCCGCACCGTAACCAAGTAAACTTGAAGTTTACTAGGAGTACAGACGCGTCGGAAAAACTGCGGGTAAAAGGCGTGCTGGCTTCTACGCTGCGTCAGTTCCCAAGTCGAGTGCTGTTAGCTGAGATTCGCGGTGATGAAGCGTATTTCTTCTTTCAAAATGTTGTGAACAGTGGCCATCCTGGCACTATGGCGAGTTTTCACGCCAATAGCCCGAAAATGGCATTTCGCCGAATGGCCAATATGATCCAGGCTAGCCCGGAAGGGAGCCAACTATCTCAAGATTTAATCATCAAAGACCTGTATATGCTCATTAACATCGTGATTCAGTGCGAACGCGATGAAAATGGCAAACCGTATGTAAGTCAAATTTACTACGATCCTGAATACGCGATCCAGGTGGCGGGTTAAGGAGGTTATATGCTGCTGAACGAACTGGACAGTTTCAATGCCAAGGTAAAGGCCTTTACGGTGCTTGGCATTATGGGCGTCGTGCTCGGGTTGTATCTAGCTGGTTATTGGTTTCTCTGGAAAATTGGTGAGCCACCATTCAATGCAACACCCAAGACCATCATTGACTACTGGGTTTACTACGGTACTCAACCACAGGTTAAGAAGTGGTTGAGTATCTGCACAGTGGCGGGATTCATCCCGCCACTTATCGTGATTGGGATATGCGTTGCCCCCATCAACCGTAAGTTGCACGGTGATGCGCGGTTTGCCAATACCGCCGAAATAAAGCGGAACAAGTTGCTTGGCGAACACGGCTTCATTATCGGTAAATGGCGTGGCCGCTTCCTTATGCTCTCGGGCCAGCTGGGCGCGCTCCTATCTGCGCCGCCGCGCTCCGGTAAGGGCGTTGGTGTGGTGCAGCCGAACATGCTTAGCTGGCCTGATAGCGTGGTTTTGCTGGACGTGCGCAAGGAATCCTACCGGCTGACCTCGGGGTTTCGGCAGACCTTCAGCGACGTATACCTGTTTAGTCCCGTAGATCCCGAAATGCGCACCATGCAATGGAACCCGTTGGACTATGTGTCGGACGATCCAATGCTGCGCGTCAATGATCTGCAAAAAATAGGCAATATGCTTTCACCCGATCCGGCAGACGGTGACCCATTCTGGCCAGCCTCTTGCCGCACGTTGTTCCTGGGGTTGGCACTGTACGTCTTTGAAACCCCAAACCTGCCCCGGACATTCGGGGAGATTGTCCGGCAAATCATGTTCGGTGAAGGGGAAACCGTTGGCGAGCACTGGAAAGAAATCATTGAGCAACGCGACGAATCTGCAATGCCGCTTAGTTCAGCGTGCAAGGCAGCGTTGTATGACTTCATTTTCACCAGTGGCAATACGCAATCGTCTATTCGTAAAACCTTTACGGCAAAGTTGGAATTATGGCTTAACCCATTGGTTGATGCTGCAACGTGCCGTAGCTCCGTTGACCTGCGCTTACTACGGAAACAAAAAATAACCATCTACCTGGGTATCCTTCCGAAAGACTTGGATTATCTGTCTCTGCTCTTAAACCTGTTCGCGCAGCAGATTCTAGAGTTGAATATGGATGAAATGCCAGAAGATAATCCCGAGCTGAAATATCAATTGGCGTGGATTATGGACGAATTCACCGCACCAGGGCGCATGCCGGTAATTGCCAAAGCTATCGGTTATATGGGCGGCTACAACATTCGTCCGTTCATTATCGTTCAATCTATCTCCCAGTTGATCGCCACCTACGGTATCGAGGTTGCCAAAACGATCATTGAATGCTTGGGTGCCGAAATCGTATTCGCTCCTAAAAACAAAGAGCATGCCCGCACCGTTTCAGAAATGCTCGGCGACACTACAGTTAAAGCTAAATCTCATTCACGTCCGAAGTTTGACCTGAAAGGTGGATCGACGAATACGTCCGAGACGAAACGAGCGTTACTTCTCCCCCAAGAGGTACGCCAGATTGGTAAGAAGCGCCAAATTATCTTTGTCGAAAACATGAACGCCATTTTGTGCGAGAAAGTTTTCTATTATAAGGAAAAGGTTTTTAAGAAACGGTTGCTTCCGCCGCATGTTCAATCAGTTGCAGAATATACCCCCCCTGCTGCGAGAGTGGCGAAACCGAAGCCCAAACCGGCCAAAGAAGAAGTTACAGAAGTTGATGGCCAGTTGGTTAAGTACGTTGATCGGGAAATTGTTGCTGATGACATTGAAACCATAGATAAACTGTCCCTCACTGATTATAATATTGACTTCGAAAAAATCGAACTACCGGAAAACGAACCTGCCACTGACGAGGAAATGCAAGAACTGTTTGGCTCCTTTATTAATTCAATCGCTGACTGACGCAGAAGGAACGTAACTTATGGCTACTAAAGCTGATAAAGAAGGTCTTGTAACGGCGCTGCGTGAAAACAACGTCGATACCGCATTGGCAATCATCGACTCGAATAAATCTCTGAGTGCGAACATGAAAGAGCCGCTAGATAATGGCGTGCCTCTTCTTCTTTCCGCCGTTCGTGGCCAACTTTCGACTGGCGAAAAAATCAATGGTCAAATGTTCCTGGAAGGACTGGTAGCACGTGGGGCAGACGTGAACATGCGTTTGCCTAGCGGAAAGACCGTTATGCACGATCCTGCGTTGACCCCGCAGGCGGCTAAGGTGCTGATCGAGGCCGGGGCCAACATCGAGGCGAAGGTTTCGAAATCGGACCTGGACGCTGGCCAGGTCAAGGGTGAAACCCCGCTCCTATCTGCCGTGAAGGCCGGTAATGCCGACGTGGCAAAGGCATTGATCGAGGCCGGGGCCAACGTCAATGCACGCGACCAGGACCGCATTACCCCCCTGCACGCGGCAGCAACCGCCAAGGATGGCCGCACGGCTAACCGCTTGATTGAAGCCGGGGCCGATATCAATGCCAAGACCGCCGACAAAGATAATCCTCTGTCGGCGGCCGACGCGCTCAAGCAGAACGGTATCCCCCTGATGGCCAAGGTTCCGGCTCCTGCTCCCGCACGCGAAAACAGCGTAGAGAGCGGCGTTTCCCGTGATGCTGAAATCGACCCAGAACTGTCCGCGCTGGTTGGCCAGCAACGCCAAAATTTGCGCACGGCTGCGCAGAATCCGCAGATGGACGCTACTGTCGTTCAGCAGCCCGCAGCTACGCCTGAGCTGGACAGCCAGGCCAAGGACTTTGCAAACCGACGCCGTGCGGATCTGGAAGCCCAGCGCGCCGCTCCAGTCCTGGAGTCGGCAGACGCTGAGGCACGTCTGTTTGCAGCCCGCCAGCGTGAGCGTGTACGCCTGGAGCGGGAAACGCTGGGCCTAGCTGAGCGCGCCCGTGAGCCGATTCCTCTGGCGGCCCCTGACAGCCGCGAATCAGCCGATGCGGGCCAACCCCTACGATTCAATAAAGAAGCCGTTACAGCGCGTGAGAAAGCCATTCCCGAGCACGTCAAACAACGGTTCGTGCAGGTGGACAACAAGTTCTATTTCCCCGACAAAACAGCGGCTTTCGATGACAAGGGCCAAAAGCTCGCCACTAAGAGCGAAAACCAGGAAGTGATTGCTTCCATGGTGGACATTGCTAAGGCGCGGGGCTGGGAGAAAATCACCGTTAAAGGCACCGAGGAATTCCGCCGTGCCGCTTGGCTGGAAGCCTCCATGAACGGCCTGGAAGTCAGCGGCTACCGTCCTACTGCTATCGAGAAAGCGCACCTGGCCAAGTTGGTCAAGGATACCGCCAAGGAAAACAGTCTAGAGGCTGGTACCGTGCGCGATAAGGACGCTGGCCAGCGTCCGACTAAATCACCTGCAGGTGATCGTCAGTCGCCAGGCCAGGCCGCCCCTGTCGCCGCTGTCGCCGCTGTCGCTGCCCTTAGCGCTGAACAGAGCAAGGGCGAACGTGGCCCCGATGTTGCCCGGCTCAAGGACTTCAGCATTCGCGACGGTGTGACGACTGGGCAACTGCTCGAGCACGGTAAAGCCCCTTACCAATTCAACGACAAGAAAGACCAGAGCTATTACGTCAAGGTCGCGACCGAGGCGGGCGAACAGGTGGTTTGGGGCAAAGACCTGGAGCGAGCCATGCGAGATAGCCAGGCCAAGCCTGGGGAAACCATCGCGTTGGAAAAGGTGGCCAGCAAGGACGTTACCGCCAAGGAAAAAGTATTCGATGACCAAGGCCAGCAGATTGGAACCCGCGAAATCGACGCGATCCGCAATACCTGGAAAGTGGGGTCGGTCGATAAGGCGCAAGCCTTCGTATACGGCGACCGCAGCGAAGTGGTCGGTAAGCACCCGGAATTGGCCCCGGCCTATGGCACCGTAGCGGCGGCGCACAAGTTTGCCGAACGCCAATGGCCGAACAACAAGGAAGAACAAGAACGGTTCGTAGCGGTCGCGCAGCTGGCCATGGCTGAACGCATCGCGCACGGCGATCCAGTACCGGCGCCTAAGATCCGCGAAGCCCAGCTGGTCAAACAGCAGGGGAAGGAACAGGAACAAGCGGAGCCACGTAATGCCAAGCAACGGGAGGCCGCCCGTTGAGGCGCCTTTCCTTTGCGTTCCTCCTGCTCTCGGTACTGGTTGCCCCTGGGGTGGCCAGCGCCGGGGCGCAGGCCGAGGAACAGATTTCCGCATCGGTTCGTGCGGGTTTAAGCCTGGCCGTCAGTGACCAGGCCGCCCCGGACGGATCTTTTCTTTCCGTAGCAGCGAAGGAAGCTTGGCTAGCTGCCCAGCTTCCTCGCTTGGTTGATTGGGTGCCAAACCCTGGCGAGCGGGAAAAGCTCTTGCTGGCCGTTCACTATGAGGCGATAAGAGCGGGCCTTGACCCTGAAATGGTCTTGGGTCTTCTGTACGTGGAAAGTCGGTTCCGCAAATATGCGGTATCCAGCGCCGGTGCTAGGGGCTACATGCAAGTCATGCCGTTTTGGCTGAACGTGGTTGATCGGCCTACCGACAACCTGTTTCACCTGCGCACAAACCTACGGTACGGCTGCGCAATCCTACGTCACTACTTGGATACCGAGGGCGGTGACTTGTTCTTGGCTTTAGGTCGGTACAACGGCAGTCGCGGCCAGCGCGAATATCCCGACCTGGTTCTGAAAGCTTGGAAGCAGTACCAGCTTCCGGCTAGGTCCGAACCTGCTACCCAATATGCCTCGGCAAAATAAAAAAGCCCCGTTATCCGGGGCTTTTTTCTGTGTTCGTATGCAGCTACTTAGAGTTGCATCCTGCGGCGATTTTCCTCACTAACCGCCGTACTGATTAAAGCAAGCAGACGCTCTACTGGCGCCTCTACGGCTTGGCCGAGATACCGCACAGGGCTTACGTCGTAGGTCTTGCCATTCGCCGCCACCTGGAGCACGTATTGCCAAGTGCTCACATCGTCGCCAATGGCAATGCCAGGCATTGGGTGGACTTCTTCGATAGACGACAGGCGAATCCAGCGACGGGCACCTGCGTACCGATCTGGCAGGCGCTTGTCCTCCGCTGGTGTTACCTGGAGCCAAATTGCCGGAGAACCTTGGGTAACTATGCCGTCGCCACCTAAACGGTCGAGAATCACGCCCATCACGCTTGCAAAGGTCTTGTCGCTCATGTCCCGGATTTCCGGTACCGACTCCGCAAGTTCTTCACGGCGGACCGTTAGCAGATGTTCGTAAAGGTCATCAGGAGATAATTCCCGAGGCGTGACCTTGCTAATGTCGTTCTTAATCGCGGTGATTACTTTGGTGGCTGTGGTCTGCCAACTGGTGGTTTCGTCTGTCATGCTTACGTTTCCTCTCCGATTAACTACAACATTTAGTGTCGATCGCCGTTGCCGGCAGCTGCTTTGAACACTAGATGTTGTGTATGGCTCCCTGGCGTTCGCCGGGGCTATTCTGCCTTGTTCCACCGTTCAAACGCGGCGATGATCGCCGGATTGATATCAGCGGTGGCGGTAGAATCCTTGCGGAAATGCAGCATCAGGCCGAACAAATCGGCCATCAAAGCTGCGTCCGGATGTAGACAGTGGCCGTTGCCACTAGCGGGGTGCTGATCGCAACAACGCACCAACGCGTCTTGCAAGTCTGCACGGGTGATGATGCTGACAGTAACAGTCGCGGTCATGGCGGCTATCCTCATGAGGCTTTAATGATCCCTTCTCGGCCCATGCGCCCCGGGCCGATGGTCCTTGGCCTGGTTGAACGCAAACTGCAAGCTATCAAGGAATCGCGATGGCTGGAACGCGCAAAATGCTTGCACGTCTTCGGAAGGGAGCAGGGCTAAGTCACAAACTCGGGTGCCCTTTACGCGCTCTATAACCGCTGCTACCTGACTAGTAGGCATGGACAGCCCCCTTCTTGCGGAGGCTACGACGAACACGCTCTACGCAAATCTTGCCGCGTGCGTGCAAATCGACCCAGTGGGAACAACCGTTGATAGTGCCCTGGTAGATCACCTGGCCGTTCGCGTCCAGGACGTTAAAAAGCTGAGGTTTTGCGCGGTTCATAGATGCGTCTCCTAACAGAATACGCATTTATGATACGACACTTTTGGCAAAAGTGTCAGTGCAAATTACCAATAATCAGCTATTCAGATATTGATTTATTGTTGAGTTCAGCGCGAATGCGATAGACTGTGGCTATGCCTACATCGCAAAGCTTGGCGATATCGGCCATGGCCAGGTTCTCTTTCAGGCGCCGTTCAACGGCGGCCCACTTGGCCTGGTTGCGGCCCCTTCCCCCCACTGGCTCCCCTCTCCTTCTCTTGTTGGCCAGTCCCTCCCGTATTCGCTCCACACGCTTCTCCTGGTCGATCCTGGCTTGCGTGGCCATCAAGTCCAGTAACAGGTCATTGATAACCGAAAGGAGTTGGCTGGTAACGTCACTGCCTCCGATCAGCAGATGCGTAGTAGGCAAGTCCGCGACAACCAACCGCATGCCTTTGTCTTCGATCATTTGACGCAACCTGCGCCAGTCGGCACGGGATAGCCTGGACAGCCGGTCAACGCTCTCGCATAGCAACACGTCGCCCGGTTCCGCTTCATCCAGCAGCTTGGCCAATGCAGGCCGATCAATCTTGGTACCGGATATGGAATCCGCGTATACCCCAACAATAGATAGCTGACGCTCCGCCGCGAATTGTTCCAGGGCGAACCTGGCTCGTTGCTCGTCCTGGTCTTTGGTACTCGCCCGCAGGTAAAGGCGGCATTGACTATTTATCATTTGACCTCAACATTAAAAGCTTAACGATAACCTATCGTTAGACTAGGTATTTGCGGGCAAATGATAAATCAATCTGCGTTCTTTCGGCACTCTCGTTTGGGTAGACCTATTTAATAACGACACCGGCATGCCAGGGGCGATAGTCCACCTGGTCGCCGGGATTCGGGATGAGAACGCACGCTGATTAGCGGCAAGTTGCTTAGGAGGGTTACCCGCGCTTGACGGGGTGAGGATCTGGCAAGCGCGTGTTGAACTGTTCTGATACATGGGCACAGCCGATATCGACGCGAATGTCCAAGGCTTCGCCGGAATACCAAACATCACTGCCCTGGATTCGCACGGCTCGTTCGCGCAGCCACTGGTAACGATCCGCGATGCGCTCCAGTTGTTCCAAATACGCCGGGTCAACCTCGATCATGGACACTACGTCGTTAGCCATGGCTGCCTTCATTTTCTTTCCGTAGCAGCGCTGTATCCATGATTGGGGTTGCGCTGATTTCACCGTCTGCTGGCACGCCGAGAACAAGCCGCATCAGGTGGCCTTTGCGTTTGGAAAATTGATTCTGATAGCCAAACCGGATCAGGCCGAAACACCCCCCAAAAATCACAGCTGCCAATGACGCAGAGGCACCTAAAAGCGCTGTTTGCATAAAGAGTGCTGCTGCATCTGCTTTAACTTGGTCGTTGAACCACATAGGAGAAGATGCAGCGGTAAACAGGCCAAAACCGAACGCAGCGAAAGGGGTTAGCTGGGCAGCACAGGAAAGACCTCGAACTACGCAGCAGCCAAGCTCAATACCTTGAGCTAGCCATATTCTCTTGTCCCGCATCACGTTTTGATCGATCTTAGTCAGGACTGCACTTTCGATCTTCCCTACAGTGACGCCGTTAACCATTACATTCCAGCTGTCGATTTGTTTGTCCATTTACAAGTCTCCTTGCCGTAAGGCCGTTTCATGATTTGTTCGGAAATCTACATGCTCCAGCTCTATATCATCCCGTGGCGTCCCATAGTACGCGATAAGGCCATCACGCAAGGCAATGGCAGGGATGCCATAGCCACAATTGGAATGCTGCTCCACTAAACCGCCTTCATCCACCAGGCGCCATTCATAGCTGCCATTGGCCCCGTCGCCAAACACTTCAATGCTGAAACCGGAATCGCACTTTACGGTCATCAGCGTTTTAACGTCGGTGGTGTAATTCAAAGCAAGGAATTCACGGCGTCTCATGATCGACCTCCGAGGCGGTTTGCGATGGCTTGAGTTGCTGTCCGCGAATTTTACGTGCGCCGCTCCATACAAAGAAGGCACCAAATGCGATTGCGAACAGGTAGTAGCAGGACATTTTCAAATCCCAATCGGTCACGGTAGCCAGGAAGGCCCACAAGCCGAGTAGTGCCGTGCCGGTTCCTACAATGATGTTGATCCAGGCCAATACCACTTGGCCCATGCTGAGCTTCTGTTTCATGCTCCCTCCGGGGGTTAGGCGGTGCAAATCCATGCCCTACAGATAACACAAAAGTGCTCATACAGAAAAGCCATTTCTGTTAACGCTCTTTCTCGTCTCGATCTGGCGCGGTTTGCTCTTGACCGCGATCCTTCCCGCGACCTTCCTTGACCTTCTGAACAATGGCCTTCTTGATTGCGTGCCGCTCGGTTTCCGGTCGAGGCATTGAAGCCGCATGTTGGCGAATAGCTTGGGCCAGGTCCGCGTCCCCTTCCGCTTCATAGCTATTTGCGGCCTGGAGCATTTCACGCAGCGTCTTTTGCCGCCGGTTGATAATGGCTTTCTCCCACGGCTTTAACTCCGTGTCGCCATCATTCAATTCCTTCGCTGCTTGCTTAATCTTCTCGGCTTGAACAAGTGAAGCCCCGCGTTGTTCTAGGTGATATATAGCTGCGGTCTTGCCCTTCCTGGTAACACCTCGCACCGATCTTGGCGTAGCGTTGGCTTCAATGCCCCTATCTCTAAGCTGCTCTGCGAAGGTTTCCCGCCAGGCCTGCAAGGTCGCTTTGCGAATGTGTAGGCGTCTCCCGTCATACCCTTCGGCTTTGATGATTAAGTGCACATGCGGGTGTGGTGGAGCATCCTTGTGCGGGTCCGTTTCCGGGGTATGCAGAACCATTGCATATTGGTGTTTCCCGTAAAGCGTTTCCCGTGCAAAGCCCTGCGCCGCTGCCAGTACCTTCTGTGGATCTGTTCCAGCAGGCATGGACAGCACGACATTGAAAGCCTGTTTGAGTTTGCCCTGCCCCTTCGATAAGTCCATGTCCCAAGAGTCGAACAAGTCGCCCACTTGATCCTTGCCCCGGATCAGTTCGCCCTGGTCATTAACCATGTCGAGCTTTCCATTTCGGGATATGTAATCGAAGTGAGCTTTTACGTGCTGGCTCGTCTTACCGCCGCCCGATACCCGAACCATGACTTCAGGCACCTTACTTACCGTGCGCCAAGCCTGAGCCTTTGCCGCGCCCTTCCCTAGCGTCAGTCTCTGGCCTTTTGGCTTGCGGTGCCCAAAGGCGAATTCAATATTGTGTTCTTGATCGCGGGAGAACCCGCCCGCGTCATTGCTCGCCATCGTTCATCCCCCAATAGTCCAGGTTACTTTTCACCAGACGTTTGACGAACTGCCGGTGCAAGTCGATGACCTTGTGCATGGTTTCCCACTGCACAGCATGAGCCTGGTTTGCATGATCCAGGCTCACATTGAGAGCACGGGCAATCTGGTTGACGTTACGCCCAAGCGCCGAAAGCTGCATGGTCACTTGCCTTAGCTCCAGCAATTCTTTCTCGCTGAATCTCGGTTCACTTGAGAGATGCACGCGGAAAAGCTGGGCCAGGTATTTGGACCTTGACCAGCCCATTTCCCCTGCCAGTTGTTCCAGCGCCCTCCCTTCCGACGGCGCCAGTGGAACATCCACCCGTGCTTTCGCTTTCCCTACTTCGGCAGGTTCGGCCTTGGCAATCGCAGAAGGCTCGGGCGATGGCCTCTGTAGAAATGCCTCCACCAGCTTTTCCAGCAGCGCGGCTGTCGTCATGTTCAATGACGCCGCTCGCTCGTCAAACAGGCTTTTCGTGTCTGGCTGTATCCGCGCCGATAGGAGCGGTTTCTTTGATGGCATGGCTTCTGCCCCTCCCGCAGTTCGAAGAACGAGGACCGCAGGGCGCATAGCGCCCGAGGACGTGCGCACCGAAGGTGCTGCACCTTTCGACGATTAGTCTATCCTGCATTAGCTCCTACACCAAGCCACTTTTTTGCCATGGCAAAAAAGGGCATCCACCTCTACGGAAACGTAGAGGTGGCAATCGCGGGATAGGCTTTTGGCCGCGCAGAGCGCGGCCCGCCCCCCCGCCTGGTCGCCTGCACCATTTTTTGGATTGTACAAACCAGAACCGATAGCGCTGCCTGGTCGTCGCATTTGCTACTACGGAAAACAAATTTCGACGGCGGGCGCGGATCTGGTTTTTGATCTCCCCGAATCGAGCGCAGCCGGGCCGGTGGGGGGCTTCTGAGGTGGCGTTGTGTCGGGTTGGAAAACTTTGTCATGACAAATTTTTGGTTTGTACAAACCAAAATAATGGATTGTACAAACCAAACATATGCTATAATTGGTTTGTACAATCCAAAGGAGATTGGCCAATGATGATTCCCACGAAAGACGCCTATGACGAACTAGACCGAGCCTACGCGCATTTCAACGCGGAGCTATTCAACGGCCAGTTGCCTCCCTGCCTAATCACGCTCCAGCGCGAGAAAAAGACCTACGGCTATTTTTCGGCTGAGCGTTTTTTTAACCAGGGTGACAAATCGACTACCGATGAAATTGCGTTGAACCCGGCATATTTCGGAATCATCCCTCTGAAAGAGGTGATGCAAACGGTGGTGCATGAAATGGTGCATTTGTGGCAGCACCACTTCGGTAAGCCAGGCCGCCGCCGCTATCACAACCGGGAGTGGGGCGACAAAATGAAAGCCGTGGGTCTGATGCCCAGCGATACCGGCAAACCAGGGGGAAAGCAAACCGGGGAACGTATGGCCGACTACCCCATAGAAGGTGGGGCATTCGAACAGGCTTTAGAAAAGTTGCTGGCCACGTCCTTCAAAATCACCTGGGCTGACCAACGTCCTGGGCGTCATGTACCCGCCGAACTCCTGCAAGCTGCTTTAGAAGGGGCGGTGGACGGAGTAGACCCGGAGAACATCCAGGCCCCCGAACTGACGGAACCGGCACCATCCAAGCAGACCCGCGCCAAATATAGTTGCGCCTGTGAAACCAAAATCAACGTATGGGCCAAGCCTGGCTTGCACCTGATCTGCGGGGAATGCTCACAGCGATTCCAAGAGGTTGAATAGCCCGGCAACCTCGCCGGGCGACGCTTTAGCCTATACCCTAATGTATATATGTGTTAGGGTATAGCTATAGACCCCTGAGAAGCCGCCATGCAGATTCCAGAACGCGAAGCCCTGTTGCACGTCTATGAAACGGAAGTCAAAGCCGCTTATGACGAACTGCTGGAACGGTTCCTGTTCAACCGTAGCGGTGGCGTTGAGACGTTACGGCATATAGCGGGGCGGTGTGGGGCCCAGGTAGCAGCCGCGCACAAGCGTTGCAAACGAGAGCTAATGTTTGCGGCACTCAAAGCCGCCCGCGACGATGGGTTAGACATAACCCCAACGGTCGCGGAGCACCTATGCACCCGGCTGATAGGCCGAGGGGTTGCGCTGCGTGCCGCTCTAGTGACTTTCGGCACACCTGGTCGGACAGCGGCGACGAAATCCACCGTCGGCCAGGCAGACTTAGCCGACTTCGAAGCCGCGCTAGCCCCGCAGGTACAGTCGCTCATAGATGAAATGACGACGATCCGCGAGCGGTACAAGGATGAGTACGACGACCGCGCAAGAGAGGCCGTGAAGAAATCTAAATAGAGTGCCAGTGCCATTTACCGTGGCGGTTTGGTTGATGGCTCGTGACCTAGCCGCCGCGTTAGCTGGACCAGGCCGACAATCTGCTGCCGCATGTACTGGCCGTGCGTCTCCAGTTCCTCTACCCGGTGTTCAAGCTCCCATGCCCGACGATAAAGCCGCTGGTTAATAGCGATTACGCGTTGCAGCGCCGAACGCTCGCGGTCGATTATGTCTCCCATGTCAAAGCCTCGGCCTTCCAGCTGGTCGAGAATGTCGGCGGGCACCTCCGGCAACTGCTCGTCATC
>NZ_JASCPK010000070.1:0-29558 GCF_029959385.1 Pseudomonas sp. PS01303 | reverse complement strand
CGATGAGGCCGGCAGCTTCAACATCAATGCCGACTGGCAGTCCGTCATCGCGAGCAGGCTCACTCCTACAGGTCGTGTGTCTATTGGGACAAGCCGGACGGGCGAAAAGTCGTTACTATAAGCGCCTCTTTGCCTGCCTTGCCATGGACACCATGACCGAGAACGACTATCTGATCGCCTGGGGCCTCTACGCCTTTGCCGCCGTAGGCTGCCTGTTGGTATGGATGCGCCTGACCACCTGGATGTGGCGCTACCTGCGCGAGCCGCTGCGGGTGCTCATGGCGGTGTTGCTGTTCAGCCCGACCATCATTGACCCGGTGAAAGCCAAAGTTGCGCCGTCTATCGCCATTACCGCGCTGGATCTGGCGTTCAAGGTCGGCAACAACGCGTGGCGAGCGATCTCCGATCTGTTCATGTACAGCATGATCGCCCTCGGTATTTACCTGATCTTCGTGCTGATCCGCCTGCCAATCGAACGCGCGTCCCGTGCTCGCCGCGAGCAGGCAGAAGCCGCCAAGGCTGCCGCCCGTGCCGATGATCGCGATGACGATCAACCGTTCGGCGGCGTCGGCGATGACCGCTACGGTCGTCCGCCAGTCCCGAGCAATCCGCAGCACACGCGGGTCGAGCCGCGCCTGTAATCCCGAGAGTCCGCACATGTGTGAATTACTGGGCATGAGTGCCAACGTGCCGACCGATATCGTGTTCAGCTTCACCGGCCTGATGCAGCGTGGCGGGCGTACCGGCCCGCACCGCGACGGTTGGGGCATCGCGTTTTACGAAGGTCGTGGCTTGCGCCTGTTTCAGGATCCGGCGGCCAGCAGCGAGTCGGAAGTCGCCAATCTGGTGCAGCGCTATCCGATCAAAAGCGAAGTGGTCATTGGCCACATTCGCCAGGCCAACGTCGGCAAGGTTTGCCTGTCCAACACCCACCCATTCGTCCGCGAACTGTGGGGCCGCAACTGGTGCTTCGCGCACAACGGCCAACTCGCCGATTTCACCCCGATCAAAAGTTTCTACCGCCCGGTCGGCGATACCGACAGCGAGGCGGCGTTCTGCGATTTGCTCAACCGCGTGCGTGCAGCGTTTCCGGAACCGGTCGATATAGAAGAACTGTTGCCGGATCTGGTCGCGGCCTGCGCCGAATACCGCAGCAAAGGCGTGTTCAACTGCCTGCTCAGCGATGGCGACTGGCTGTTCTGCTACTGCTCGACCAAACTGGCACAGATCACCCGGCGCGCACCGTTCGGCCCGGCGCGCTTGAAGGATGTCGATGTGATCGTTGATTTCCAGGCGGAAACTACGCCCAACGACGTGGTCACCGTGATTGCCACCGAACCGTTGACCGAAAACGAAACCTGGACCCGCTACGAACCGGGCCAATGGAGCCTGTGGCGACGCGGCGAATGCGTCAGCCAGGGTAAGACCGAATAAGGATTGCGCGCCATGTTGCTCAGTTATCTACGGCTGGTGTTGTTCGCGGCGGGCCTGTTGATCGGTGTCCAGGTGCCGGGCTTCATCAACGATTACGCAAAACGCGTCGAAGCGCATCTGATTGAAGCGCAGACCGGGTTACGCGGTTTTCAGGGCACGGCCGATCAATTTTTCAAGGGCGATATGCAGGCGCTGGTCGCGCATTATCGCGCCAGTGAAGATCCGATATTCCGTAGCGATGCCGACAGTCTGAACACCTTGCTCACCCGTCAGGTGGCGTTGGACAAGCAGTTCCAGGCGATGCAGGGCCCTTGGTACATCCGCTTCCTACAAGTGGTGCTGGCGGCGGATCCGGATATTCGCAAGGAAACCTGGAATGGCTACAGCTATCAGATTCTGCTGACCCCGGAAGCGATGATCTGGGGCATGAGCGGCGCGCTGTTGCTGTCGTTCGGGATCGAATGCGTGTTCCGTCTGATTGACTGGGTGGTGCTCGGTGGCCGACGTTTGCGCCAGAGCCGCCCGATCGAAGACCGCGATGTGCGCGGCCTCTGATGATCGTTCCCACGCTCTGCGTGGGAATGCAGCCCGGGACGCTCCGCGTCTCAAAGCGGACGCGGAGCGTCCATTGAGGCATTCCCACGCGGAGCGTGGGAACGATCATGTAGGAGCTGCCGAAGGCTGCGATCTTTTGCTGTTAAGGGGTCAAAACCACATACCCATCACCAACCTTCTGCGCATACTCCGCCAACACCTGCTGACACAACGTCACAATCTCCTCGACCCACTCAACCCCCACCCGCCACGACACCACCACCTGCAAATCCGGTGGCCGCTGATCGATGTTCAGCAAGGTCAATTCCCCCCGCGCCAGTTCCTCCGCCACCAACACCGGCGGCAGCACGCCAATACCAAAACCATCGCGCAACAATCGCGTGATCGCCGACACCGAATTCACGCAATTCAAACGCGGCGCCATCACGCCGTTCGCCTGCATCAACGCCAGTAGATCCTGATGCGGTCGGGAGTTTTTCGAGTAGGTGATGATGCGTTCCTGCGCCAGTTCAGCGAGGTCGGCGTAGTCGCGGTTGTAGATCGAATTACTGGCGACGATCCAGCCCAGCGGATGGCTGGCCAGTTCCAGGCTGCGCACACTTTCGTGGCGCACCAGATCGGTTTGCAGAACGATATCGAGAAAACCTTTTTGCAGCTGATCGCAGAGGTTCAGCGAGGTATCCGCCACCAGCTCGATTTCCACCCGTGGAAACAGATCGGTCATCTGCGCCACCAACGGGCTCAGCCACGTGTGGATCACCGTGTCCATCACGCCGATGCGCACGCGGCCGACCTTGCTTGAGCGAGTCTCGATCGACTGCTTCAGCGCCGACATGGTGTCGAGCATCTGCTCGGCATAGTCGAGCACTTTCAGGCCCTCGGGCGTCAGGCTGACACCGCGCGAATCACGCAGAAACAGCTTCACCCCCAGCTCGCCCTCCAGCACCGCAATGCGGCTGGAAATCGATGCCTGGGTGGTGAACAGCTTGTCGGCGGTCAGGCGAAAACTCTTCAGGCGGGCGACCCAGACAAAGGTCTCGAGAAACTTCAGATTCATGGGCAAGGCTCGGGTGACAAATTTTTCTTATGCCTAAGGCGGGTTTTTATTCGTTGGACGCAGCACGCCCGGGCGACGAAAAATCGGCGCATCCGGTTCCCACGATAGGCGTCGTCGGGGCTACGAACAAGACCAATAAAAAACCTGCGGAGATAAGCCATGAGTGCTCCCGACACCCTAGAAGCATCCCCGGCACCGGCGCGTCCGGGGCCGTTCGACTGGTATCGCAACATCAATCAGCAGGAGCGCCGCACCTTCTGGAGCTGCAAGATCGGCTACGGTCTGGACGGCATGGACACGCAGATGCTCAGCTTCGTCGTGCCGACGCTGATTGCGATGTGGGGCATCACCACCGGCGAGGCCGGGCTGATTCATACCAGCACGCTGATTGCTTCAGCGATTGGCGGTTGGGTCGCCGGGATTCTCTCCGACCGCATCGGCCGCGTGCGCACCCTGCAACTGACGGTGCTGTGGTTCGCCTTCTTCACTTTTCTCTGCGGCTTCGCGCAAAACTACGAACAACTGCTGATCGCCCGCACCCTGATGGGCTTCGGTTTCGGCGGCGAATGGACGGCCGGCGCGGTGCTGATCGGCGAGGTGATCCGCGCCAAGGATCGCGGCAAAGCGGTGGGCATGGTGCAATCCGGGTGGGCGCTGGGCTGGGGGCTGACGGCGATTCTGTATGCGCTGCTGTTCTCGGTGCTGCCGCCGGAAGACGCCTGGCGCGCGCTGTTCATCCTCGGCATCGTACCGGCGATTTTTGTGATTTTCGTCCGCCGTCTGGTCAAGGATCCGGAGATCTATCGCGAAGCCAAGGCCCGGCAAACGCCAGAGAATCAATCGAAGTTTTACGAGATCTTCGCCCCGGGCATGCTCTTCACCACGTTCCGCGCTTCGCTGCTGACCACGGGAGCTTTGGGCGGTTATTACGCGATCACTTCCTGGCTGCCGACCTTCCTCAAGAACGAACGCGGTTTGAGCGTACTCGGTACTGGCGGTTATCTGGCGATGGTGATTGTCGGCTCTTACGTCGGTTACGTGATCAGCGCTTACCTGACCGATCTGCTCGGCCGCAAAAAGAATTTCATTCTGTTCGCGGTCGGCTCGTTCACCATCGTTTTGCTCTATACGCAATTGCCGGTGAGTAACGGCGTGATGCTGTGGCTGGGCTTCCCGCTGGGATTTTTCGCCTCAGGGATTTTCAGCGGCATGGGCGCGTTTCTCACTGAGCTGTTTCCGACGCGGATTCGCGGTTCGGGGCAGGGTTTTTGCTACAACATCGGGCGGGCGCTGGCGGCATTGTTTCCGCTGCTGATCGGTTTGCTTAGCCAGACCGTGCCATTGAGTGTCGGCATTGGTGCTTTCGCGGCGGTGTCTTACGGCGTGGTGATCATCGCGGCATTGAGCCTGCCGGAAACCCGTGGCAAGCAACTCGATGCGCAGTAACTGATAACCTGCCAGGCACAGTCCTACCGATAAAAAGACAAGCCCCTACAGGAGTGTTCACCGTGAGCCGCCTGCTATTGAATTGCGACATTGGCGAGAGCTTCGGCAGCTGGACCATGGGTCTGGACGCCGAGGTCATGCCCTTCATCGATTGCGCCAACATCGCCTGCGGTTTCCATGCCGGCGACCCGAGCATCATGCGTAAAACCGTCAGCCTGGCGTTGAGCCACGGCGTGAAAATCGGCGCGCATCCGGCTTATCAGGATCTGGTCGGTTTCGGCCGCCGTTCCATGGCGTATTCGGCGCAAGAGCTGCAAGACATCCTGCATTACCAGATCGGTGCACTCGACGGCATCTGCAAGGCGCAGGGAGGCGAGGTCAGTTACGTCAAACCGCACGGCGCGATGTACAACGACATGATGACCAACCCGGCGCAATTGCGTGCGGTGATTCAGGCCGTGGCCGCTTACGACAGCAGCCTGCCGCTGATGTTGATGGCCACTCGCGACAACTCGGCCGCGCAGCAAATGGGTGATGAGTATGGCGTGACGTTGTGGTTCGAAGCCTTCGCCGACCGCGCCTATGACAGCGCAGGCAAATTGGTTTCGCGACAACTGCCGGGTGCGGTGCATCACGACCCTGAAAAAATCATCGAACAAGCGCTGACCATTGCCCGTGGCGGCAACCTCACTGCCAGCGACGGCAGTGCCTTGTGTCTGCATGCCAATACCCTCTGCGTACACGGCGACAACGCCAGTTCGGTGGCCGCCGTGCAGCGCATTCGCGAGGCCTTGAATCAGCAGGACGCGCAATGAACCCAAGGATTGAAGTGGTGGCACTGGATTGCCTGATGCTGCGTCTGTTCGATGAAATCGCTGAGGCCAACATGCCATGGATGCTCGCCGCCAGTGAGCGCTTGCGTACGGTGTTTGGCGCGCAGTTGATCGATCTGGTGCCGTCGTACACGACGTTGATGGTGCATTACGATTTGACGGTTTTGAGCCCGAATCAGGCGCGGGAATTGATCGCTGAGGCGCTGATTGATCTGTCGCCGAATTCACGATCCGCCGGTCAATGTCATGTGCTGCCGGTCTGGTATGACTTGAGCGTCGGGCCGGAGTTGAGCTTGCTGGCTGAACGCAGTGGGCTGGCAGTGGAGGAGGTGATCCGTCGCCACAGCGGCCGCGAATATCAGGTGTTCGCCCTCGGCTTCGCGCCGGGTTTTGCCTTTATGGGTTTGGTCGAAGAAATCCTCGCGGCGCCACGTTTGAATACGCCGCGCAAGAAAGTCGCCGCTGGCAGCGTCGGTATCGCTGAGCGGCAAACCGCAGCCTATCCCGTGGTCTCGCCCGGTGGCTGGAATCTGATCGGTCGTACGCCGGCGAAACTGTTCGATCGTCATCGCGAGGGCTACAGCCTGATGCAACCCGGCGACACCGTGCGTTTCGAAGCCGTGAGCCATGCCGAGTTCATCAATCTGGGCGGCGACGACACGCCACTGGAGGCGCAGGCATGAGCCGATTGACGATTGAGGCGAGTACGCCGCTGTGCCTGTTGCAGGATGCCGGGCGATTTGGTGTGCGGCATCTGGGCGTGACTCAGGGCGGCGCGGCGGATTGGTGCTCGATGAGCTGGGCCAATTGGCTGCTGGGCAACGGGCTGGATTTGGCGGTGATCGAAATCACCCTCGGCGGCTTTGCGGTGGTGGCGGAAGAGGATTGCTTGCTGGCGCTGGCCGGGGCGGATCTTGGCGCGCAGGTTGATGGTCAGCCGTTGGCGTCGTGGCGCAGTTTCAAATTGGGCAAAGGGCAGAAACTGCAGTTCACGCAACCGTTGCTTGGTGCCCGGGCGTATCTTGCGGCGCCCGGTGGCTTTGACGCGCCGAAAGTGTTGGGCAGCAGCGCGACGGTGGTGCGCGAAGAACTCGGCGGGCTCGATGGCATGGGGTTGCCATTGGCCAAGGGTTCGACACTGAGTTACCACGGGGAATCGCTGTGTGTTCGCGAAGTGCCTGTGGATTTACGGCCGGATCTGAAATCGAACTCGCCGCTGGATCTGGTGCTCGGCGCACAGATCGGTCAGTTCAGCGGGCAGAGTTTGTTTGATGCGTTTAACAGTGCCTGGTCGCTGGACAGTCGCGCTGATCGCATGGGTATTCGTTTGCTGGGCAAAGCGTTGGAGTATCAGGGGCAGCCGATGATTTCCGAGGGCATTCCGTTGGGCGCGGTGCAGGTGCCGCCGGACGGACAGCCGATTGTGTTGCTCAATGATCGGCAGACGATTGGTGGGTATCCACGGTTGGGCGCGTTGACGCCGCTGGCGTTGGCGCGGTTGGCGCAGTGTTTACCGGGGGCGCAGGTGCGGTTGCGGCCGGTGGTGCAAGACGTCGCGCACCGTGAGCATGTCGGATATTTGCGGCGCTTTAAAGAAAGCTAAGAGCTTCGCGAGCAAGCCCGCTCCCACAATTGATCGTTCCCACGCTCCGCGTGGGAATGCCGCCTGGGACGCTCCGCGTCCCTGTGACGCAGAGCGTCACTGGATGCGTTCCCACGCAGAGCGTGGGAACGATCTGGTCGTCATTTGGACAAGAACCGCATCCCTTCTTCCAAACCGCGCAACGTCAACGGATACATCTGATCCTCGATCAAATCCCTCACGATATTGGTCGACGAGGTATACCCCCACGTATCTTTCGGGTACGGGTTAATCCAGATGAGCTTCTTGTACTTCTCCATAAACCGCTGCATCCACACATAACCCGGCTCTTCGTTCCAGTGCTCGACACTGCCGCCGGCCTGGGTGATTTCATAAGGCGCCATCGCGGCGTCGCCAATGAAAATCACCTTATAGTCAGCGCCGTACTTGTGCAGCAGATCCTGGGTTGAAGTGCGCTCGGAAGTGCGGCGCATGTTGTTCTTCCACACCGACTCATAAACGAAGTTGTGGAAGTAGAAGTACTCCAGATGCTTGAACTCGGTCTTGCAGGCCGAGAACAACTCCTCGCAGATCTTCACGTGCGCGTCCATCGAGCCGCCGATGTCGAACAGCAACAACAGCTTCACCGTGTTGCGCCGCTCCGGGCGCATCTGAATGTTCAGCAGGCCCGCGTCTTTGGCGGTGTGATCGATGGTGCCGTCGATATCAAGTTCTTCCGCCGCGCCCTGGCGAGCGAATTTACGCAGACGACGCAGGGCAACCTTGATGTTGCGCGTGCCCAGTTCCACCGAATCATCAAGGTTCTTGTATTCGCGCTGATCCCAGACTTTTACCGCTTTGCCCTGACGCTTGCCGGCATCGCCCACCCGAATGCCTTCCGGGTTGAAGCCGCCGGAGCCAAACGGGCTGGTGCCGCCGGTGCCGATCCATTTGTTGCCGCCGGCGTGACGTTCCTTCTGTTCTTCCAGACGTTTCTTGAACTCTTCGATCAGTTTGTCGAGACCGCCGAGGGACTGGATTTGCGCGCGTTCTTCGTCGCTCAGCGAACGCTCGAATTCCTTGCGCAGCCAGTCTTCGGGTATCAGCGCCTGTAAGTGATCGTCGAGCTTTTCGAGGCCATTGAAGTAGGCGCCGAACGCGCGGTCGAATTTGTCGAAATGACGCTCGTCCTTCACCAGAATCGCCCGTGACAAGTAATAGAACTCGTCCATGTCGGCGAAGGTCACGCGCTGTTTCAGCGCGTTGATCAGGTCGAGCAGCTCGCGCACCGACACCGGCACCTTGGCTGCACGCATTTCATTGAACAGGTTGAGCAACATGGCATCAGCCTCTTAGCGGGTGCCGCGACGGCTCATGAACGCCAGACGCTCAAGCAGTTGCACGTCCTGTTCGTTCTTCACCAAGGCACCGGCCAGCGGCGGAATAGCCTTGGTCGGATCGCGTTCGCGCAGCACCGCTTCGCCAATATTGTCGGCCATCAGCAGTTTCAGCCAGTCGACCAGTTCCGAGGTCGACGGCTTCTTCTTCAGGCCTGGCACTTTGCGCACATCGAAGAACACGTCCAGCGCTTCGCTGACCAGATCCTTCTTGATGTCCGGGTAATGCACGTCGACGATTTTCTGCAGGGTCGGGCGATCCGGGAAAGCGATGTAGTGGAAGAAGCAGCGGCGCAGGAAAGCGTCCGGCAGCTCTTTCTCGTTGTTAGAGGTAATGATGATGATCGGGCGCTTCTTGGCCTTGATGGTCTCGTCGATCTCGTAAACGTAGAACTCCATCTTGTCGAGTTCTTGCAACAGGTCGTTGGGGAACTCGATGTCGGCCTTGTCGATCTCGTCGATCAGCAGAATGACCCGCTCTTCGGACTCGAAAGCCTCCCAGAGCTTGCCTTTCTTCAGGTAGTTGCGCACGTCGTGGACTTTTTCAGTGCCCAGCTGCGAGTCGCGCAGACGGCTGACCGCATCGTACTCGTACAGGCCCTGATGGGCCTTGGTGGTGGACTTGATGTGCCAGGTAATCAGCTTGGCATTGAACGATTCGGCCAGTTGCTCGGCGAGCATGGTCTTGCCGGTGCCCGGCTCGCCCTTGACCAGCAGCGGCCGCTCCAGGGTGATGGCGGCGTTGACCGCCAGCTTCAGGTCATCGGTGGCGACGTAGGCCTGGGTGCCTTCGAACTTCATCTGCTAATCCTCGAACGGTAACGCCGACCTGAACGGGCAGGGCGGGGGCGAAATAATCGGATGCCCGACTATAACGCGCAGGCCGGTCGACTGTGAACGCAGACGGCTTATTCAGTCTCTGAATGGGGCGTCACATGTTGACTCACCTGTGGTGAGGGGATTTATCCCCGACGGGCTGCGAAGCGGCCCCTAATGTGAACAAACCTAACCCGCATCCGGCTTAGGCCGTTCATACCGCGCATTGAATGCCTGAACAAAGCCATTACGCAAAATCTGCAAAAACGCTTCAAACGCGCTGATATTTTGCTGATGCACATTGCCGCTCAGCTCAACCTTGGTCGCAAACTGGTTTTTCGCCTGATTCTTCAGCACGGTTTCCGTGCCGCCGACCAGCGCTTCCCAGACGGAGCGGAAGATGCTTTTGTTCTCGTTTTCCACGTCCTGCTGCCAGTTGAAGACTTCGACGTCACGCAGCAGGGGTTTGATGTAGCCGTTGACTTGCGCCTTTTTGGCTTTGGCTTCAATCACTACATCGCCGTGACCGGCATTGAAGTCGAACTTGCCGTAGGCCGAAGCGAAGTCATTCATGCTTTTGAGTTCGATGTCTTTGGCGCGCAGACGGAATTCGAAGTCTTCAAAATTGCTCAACGGATCGAAGGTGGCGGTGGTTTCCAGCGGTGCATGGCCGAGTAGCAAGGCTTTGCCTTCGAATCGGGCGTCGCGTTTGCCTTCCTTGTCGACCACGTTGGTCAGGTTGTAGATGCTCGCGTTGACGTCAGTGGCATTCATGTTCACCGGCGGTTTGGAGTTGAAGTTGCGGAAACTGATGCGACCGTCGTTGATCTGCACTTCGTCGAGGGTGATGGGCAACAACTTGCCCAACTGCTCACGCCAGTCGGTGCCTTGACCGGTTTGGGAATTCTGTTTGTTGGCGCCACCGTCGACGAAGTTGATTTCAGGTTTGAAGAACTTCACTTGAGCGACGACGGCATGGTCGTACCACAGCGAGTGCCAACTGACTGAAAGGTCGATCAGCGGCGCATTGACGAACGGCACCGGTACTTTGCCGTCGACTTTGACAATCTTCAGACCGTTGATTTTGTAGGCGCCGCGCCACCACGCCAGGTCAACGTCAGTGATCTGACCACGGTAATCGCCCATGTTGGCCAGTTTGTCATTCAGGTAATCGCGCACCACGTAGGGCAGGGCGATGTGCAGCGCCATCAGCAGCACGACGATTCCCGCGAAAGTCCACAAGGGCCAGCTGTAGCGACGTTTCATGGTGACAATTCCCGAACGATGTAAAGCGATTGACTACTGCGTGTTGCAGACGTTCGCCTCGACTGGACTGTGATGGGCAACAGGCATACCTTGGAGCGCTGAATTCAACGCTGCATAAGGACCCAGCCATGAGCCGTATTTTTGCTGACAATGCCCATTCCATCGGCAACACGCCGCTGGTGCAGATCAACCGTATTGCGCCGCGTGGCGTGACCATTCTGGCCAAGATCGAGGGGCGCAACCCCGGTTATTCGGTGAAATGCCGGATCGGCGCCAACATGATCTGGGACGCCGAAAGCAGCGGCAAACTCAAGCCCGGCATGACCATCGTCGAGCCGACCTCGGGCAACACTGGCATCGGCCTGGCCTTCGTCGCCGCCGCTCGCGGTTACAAATTGATGCTGACCATGCCCGCCTCGATGAGCATCGAGCGCCGCAAGGTGCTCAAAGCACTGGGCGCTGAGCTGGTGTTGACCGAACCGGCCAAGGGCATGAAAGGCGCGATCGAAAAAGCCGCTGAAATCGTGGCCAGTGATGCCGACAAATACTTCATGCCCGCGCAGTTCGATAACCCGGCCAACCCGGCGATTCATGAAAAAACCACCGGCCCGGAAATCTGGAACGACACCGATGGCGCTGTCGACGTATTGGTGGCCGGCGTCGGAACCGGCGGAACCATCACCGGTGTTTCGCGGTATATCAAGAATACCCAGGGCAAACCGATTCTCTCCGTGGCCGTGGAGCCGGTGTCCTCACCGGTGATCACGCAAGCGCTGGCCGGTGAAGAGATCAAGCCGAGCCCGCACAAGATTCAGGGTATCGGCGCAGGTTTTGTGCCGAAAAACCTCGATCTGTCGATGGTAGACCGGGTTGAGTTGGTGACTGATGATGAGTCGAAAGCCATGGCCCTGCGTTTGATGCAGGAAGAAGGGATCTTGTGCGGGATCTCCTGCGGTGCAGCGATGGCGGTTGCCGTGCGTCTGGCGGAGACCCCGGAGATGCAGGGCAAGACCATCGTCGTGATCCTGCCGGACTCAGGCGAACGTTATCTGTCGAGCATGTTATTCAGCGACCTGTTCACCGAGCAGGAGAATCAGCAGTAATCTGGATTGATTCAGGTCAGCCAAGGTTCAGGATCGTTATGTTAATAAGCGCTTTATTGCGCATTGCTTAACACTGAATCTTGGAATGGACGGGTTTTTCCCGACGCCGGTAGTGTTTATCATGGCCGGCTGCCATGCCGGGTAAATGGCATCGCAGCGTCGTTTTTTATCAAGGAGTTGTGGATGACCGTTTCGTTTGCCGCCAAGGCGTTTGTGCTGTTGCTGTTTCTCGGCAGCACGCTCTATGTGCATTTGCGCGGCAAGGCGCGTTTGCCGGTACTGCGTCAGTTCGTCAACCATTCGGCGCTGTTCGCTCCGTACAACGCCTTGATGTACATGTTCTCTGGCGTGCCGTCGAAGCCTTATCTGGATCGCAGCAAGTTTCCAGAGCTGGACGTGTTGCGCGACAACTGGCAAACCATCCGCGACGAAGCCATGCACCTGTTCGACGAGGGCTATATTCGCGCCGCCGAGAAGAACAACGACGCCGGTTTCGGTTCGTTCTTCAAGAAAGGCTGGAAGCGTTTCTACCTCAAGTGGTACGACAAACCGCTGCCTTCAGCCGAAACCTTGTGTCCGAAAACCGTGGCGCTGGTCAGTGCGATCCCGAATGTAAAAGGCGCGATGTTTGCGTTGTTGCCCGGCGGCAGCCACCTCAACCCGCACCGCGATCCGTTTGCCGGCTCTCTGCGTTATCACCTCGGCTTGTCGACGCCTAACTCTGACGATTGCCGGATCTTCGTCGACGGTCAGGTTTACGCCTGGCGCGACGGTGAAGACGTGATGTTCGATGAGACCTACGTGCACTGGGTTAAAAACGAAACCGAGCAAACCCGCGTCATTCTGTTCTGCGACGTCGAACGTCCGCTGAAAAACCGCTTCATGACTCGCATTAACCGTTCGATCAGCGCCTGGCTCGGCCGCGCGACTGCGCCGCAGAATCTTGACGACGAGCGCGTGGGCGGGATCAACCAGGCTTACGCGTGGAGCAAGAACTTCAGCGACAAATTCAGCGGCGCTGTGAAACAGTGGAAACGCCGTAATCCCAAGGCCTACCGCGTGGCACGACCGGTATTGGCGGTGGTGGTGTTGACGTTGTTGGGGTATTGGTTGTTTGGGTGAGGCTGGATATTGAAATGAAAAAACCGCTCTTTGGGAGCGGTTTTTTATTGGGAAACTTACAGGCGACCTGCTGCGAGTACACTCGGCTCTTCTGTGTCAGTACCGGTTTCCAGTAATTTCAGAAGCCGGTTTTGGCTTGCAGTCAGAAGCACCTCTCCAGATTTTCTGCTGCGGGGAAGAGATCCCTTTCTAGTGGGAGCCTTTTTCTCGGATTTGCTCATGTTTCCACCACTATTGATCGTTATTTGAACAGTTTTCACGATACTCGGTTCTCTAGGTTTTTTACAAGGCGGCCCTGAGAATCGAAGTCAAAGCCGAGTTTTTGATAATGTGAAACCGCACCCTTCAAAGGCTCCTGGATTTCGAGAATATTGCTTCCAAGGAATTGGGCATATTGTTCGATTGCTATCAACGCCAATGCACCGATCCGGTTTTTCAACGGATGTTTTTCTCTAGGGCGTCCTTCCAGACGCACAATTCGTATTCTTTTCCTGCTGGCGTTTGGATTTGCAAAGCACAGTCCGCAAAGCTGCTCTTCGTGCCAGATCGCTATGTCGAGATACAAGGGTTCCCGGGCTTTCCATTCAACGACTTCACACCACGCGAAGTGCTGATCTTTCCAAAGTCGTGACGCTTCCACTGCTTGCCGATTGATCGGTTCGAAACGAACTTTTGATAAATCTATGAGAGTCGATTCATTTTGCGCCGGGGAAGCTGTAACCGGGCGGTGACGATAGCGGCCTGCTTTCTGGCTTGTGATCGATACAACTGATATCGCAAATATGTCCGTTCCCTTGGCATGTAATTCCGTGCATTCCTTGTCCTCCATGGATGGGTACTGCCATTGCAATTCAGCCTATGCGCCTCCAATCCACCTGTCGCTAGCGGCCATTCGCCCAAGTCATTGCAATCCATGTCACGCGCTGGTTATAGTCGGCGCTCGTGAGTCGCACGGCTCACTTCTCAACCCTTCAAAAAGATCAGCCCCAATGCCTGCATCCCTCATCAACGCGGTAGTCGATTCAGCGGTCAACGCTGGCGTCGTGCCGTGCGGGAATCAGCAGCCAAGGCAGATCAGTCATTACCCCCCACCTGTCAGTAGCACGCCGGTGTGCGCAGTCGTATCACCGCCGGGCGTTGGCGTTTCGGGCTGATCAGCGTTTTTGCTGCCCCCCCGTGCACGCCTGAAAAAACCTACTGAATTTCAGCCTCGGCTGAGTTGGCTATTTGCCTGACTACAGGTGGTATTCATGTTTGTCCTTTCGAAAAAATCCGCGCTCGCGGCGGCGTCCACGAGCCTGTTCGTTCTGCTGTGGAGCAGCGGGGCGATCTTCTCCAAATGGGGTTTGGCGCACGCGTCACCCTTTGCCTTTCTGCTGATCCGCTTTGCGATCGCCCTCTGTGGGCTGGTACTGCTGGCGCCGTTGCTCAAGTTGAAGTTGCCCAAGGGCGGCAAGCCGATGCTGTATGCGATTGCCACGGGCGTGGTGTTGTTGGGGGCTTATCAGATTTTCTATCTGCTGGCCCTGAACACCAAAGTCACACCCGGCGTGATGGCCACGATCATGGGCGTGCAACCGATTCTTACGGTGGTGCTGATGGAACGACAGCGCTCAGCGAGCCGCTTGTTCGGTCTGGCGCTGGGGCTGGCCGGGCTGATCATGGTGGTCTATCAGGGTATCGGTCTGGCCGGCATGTCTTGGGCGGGAATGCTCTTCGGGCTGCTGGCGCTCGTGAGCATGACGCTCGGTTCGATCATGCAGAAGCGCATCACCGATAATCCCCTTGGCACGCTACCGGTGCAGTACCTCGCCGGGCTGTTGCTGTGCGGGATTTTTGTGCCGTTCCAGCCGTTTCATTTTGAACACAGCGCAGGGTTTTTCCTGCCGGTGTTGTGGATGGGGCTGGTGGTGTCGGTGCTGGCGACGCTGTTGCTGTATCGGCTGATTGCGCAGGGCAATCTGGTGAACGTCACCAGCCTGTTTTATCTGGTGCCGGCGGTGACGGCGGTGATGGATTACCTGATTTTCGGTAATCGGCTGGCGGCGTTGAGCGTGTTGGGGATGTTGCTGATCATTGTTGGGTTGGCGTTTGTGTTTCGTAAAACGGGGTAACAGAGAGTCAGGTGGCGGCTGTTCGGCCGCCAATCGCGAGCAGGCTCACTCCTACAGGGGGATGCATTCCAATTGTAGGAGTGAGCCTGCTCGCGATAGCCTTTTCTGCACCAGCACAAATCTACCGGGCCGGTACCTCCGCCGGCTTAACCACCGCAGGCTTCAACACCAGCCACAACGCCGCCGCAATCAGCACGCCGCCATAAATGTGCGCCATCGACAGCGGCTCATCCAGCAGCAACGCCCCCCACAACACGCCAAACGGCGGAATCATGAAGGTCACGGTCATCGATTTCACCGGGCCGATCGAGCTGAGCAGGCGGAAATAAATGATGTACGCAAACGCCGTGCAGCCCAGACCCAGACCGAGCAGCGACAGCCAGACATGCCAGCCGCCCCAACTCACGGGTGGCTGGGTTGCCACGCTGTAGCCAAACAGCGGCAGCAGGAACAATGTCGCGCCGAGCATGCTGCCCAGTGCCGATAACCGACTGTCCAGTCCGCCAGCCTGATCCAGCCAGCGCCGCGCAAGAAACCCGGCGAAGCCATAACAGGTGGTCGCCAGCAGGCACGCGACGGCGCCCATCAACAATTCCAGATCGAATGCCACCGGCCCTGCGCGCGTCAGCACGCCAACCCCGAACAGTCCGAGGAAGACGCCGCTCAACTTGGCGACGGTCAATCTTTCACTGAAGAACAATCCGCCAATCAACACGCCCATCAACGGCGTGGTGGCGTTGAAAATCGCCGAGTAACCGGCCGGCAGCACTTGCGCGGCAACCGAATACAGCGTCGCCGGAATCCCCGAGTTGATCACGCCGAGCAGCATCACGGTTTTCAGTTTGCCTTTGAAATCCCAGCTGATGCGCATCAAACCGAGGATCACCAGCAGGCCGACGGCCGCGATCGACACGCGAAAAAACGCAGTCGGGATCGTCCCGATCACGGGCGCAATCACGCGCATGAACAGGAAACTCGCGCCCCAGATGGCTGCCAGCGACAACATACGGAAAATATCGACAGGGCTCACGGCGGGGCTCCTTCCTTGATCGGGACGAGAGTGTTGCCGAGGCCCCGGATCATGGCAACCGCTAATCGGACATTTAATTTCCTGCAGCCGCCGCTTACACGCAGAAAACCGTACGCGGTAACAACCGGAACGGCATTTGGCCGAAATTGCACTTCACCTGTGCCCGCAACCGTGGCTAAGCTCAGGCACAGATTTCCAAACGTACGCCGAGGTCTCATTTATGCCGCAGCAATGGCCAGCCACCGACATCGCCCGCATGATCCTCGATGGCTTTGACGATTACCGCGAGCATTTCCGCCGAATCACTGACGGCGCGCGCGAGCGTTTCGAACAGGCGCGCTGGCAGGAGACGCAAACGGCGTCGGCAGCGCGGATCAACCTCTACGAAGAAAAAGTCGGCGAAACCATCGCCCGCCTGCGCGAGCATTTCGACGACGACACGCTGATGAACGTCAGCTGCTGGCCGCTGGTGAAAAGCGCCTACATCAGTGTTATCGACCTGCGCTTCGACGATGAACTGTCCGAGACCTGGTACAACTCGATTTTCTGCGGGCTGTTCAGCCACGATCTGATCAGCGATGGCTGCATGTTCATTCACACCACGCGCCCGAGCCTGCGCCGTGCCCGCGCCGCGCAAACCCGTACCTACAAACCGCAAGGGCAGTTATCGGGGATGCTCGCGAGCATTTTTGCCGATTACCGTTTCAGCGAAGACTACGCCGATTTACCGGGTGACCTGCAGCGCCTCGAAGCGCAACTGCGTGAGAACCTGCCGGACTGGGTGTGCAAGGATCCGGAGCTTAGCGTCGAGCTATTTTCCTCGGTGCTGTACCGCAACAAGGGCGCGTACCTGGTCGGGCGCATCTACACCCGCGACGAACAATGGCCGCTGGTGATTCCGCTGCTGCACCGCGAAGGGCGCGGGATTCAGATCGATGCGTTGATCACTGACGAAGCCGACGTGTCGATCATCTTCTCCTTCACCCGTTCGTACTTCATGGTCGATGTGCCGGTGCCGGCGGAGTTTATTGGCTTCCTGCGGCGCATTTTGCCCGGCAAACACATCGCTGAGCTGTACACCTCGATCGGCTTTTACAAACACGGCAAATCCGAGTTTTATCGCGCGCTGATCAATCACCTGGCCAATACCGACGATCAATTCATCATGGCTCCCGGCGTGCGTGGCATGGTCATGAGCGTGTTCACCCTGCCGGGCTTTAACACCGTTTTCAAAATCATCAAAGACCGCTTTTCGCCCTCGAAAAACGTCGACCGTGCGACGGTGATCGAGAAGTACCGACTGGTGAAAAGCGTCGACCGGGTAGGGCGTATGGCCGATACCCAAGAATTCGCCGATTTCCGTTTTCCACTGACCAAGTTTGATCCAGCCTGCCTTGAGGAGTTGCTGGAAGTGGCAGCGTCGACGGTATCGGTTGAGGGCGACACCGTACTGATCCGCCACTGCTGGACCGAACGGCGGATGACCCCGCTCAACCTCTATCTGGAAAACGCCAACGACGCGCAAGTGCATGAGGCCCTGGACGATTACGGGCTGGCGATCAAACAACTGGCGGCGGCGAACATCTTTCCCGGCGACATGCTGTTGAAGAACTTTGGCGTCACCCGTCACGGGCGTGTGGTGTTTTATGACTATGACGAGATCTGTTTCCTGACCGAAGCCAACTTCCGACACATTCCCGCGCCGCGTACACCGGAAGACGAGATGGCTTCCGAACCGTGGTATTCGATCGGGCCACTGGATGTGTTTCCAGAAGAATTTCCGCCGTTCTTGTTTGCCGATTCAGGGCAGCGAAAGTTATTCGATCAGTTACACGGCGAGTTATATAACGCCGATTACTGGAAGAGTCTGCAGGAGGCCATTCGGGCAGGAAAAGTGATTGATGTTTTTCCCTATCGACGTAAAGGCCTCGATAGCGAATGAATCTTAAGTCAGGTGCGGCTGTTTTTTATTGTTTGATGTGTTCTGTGTAGTGCGTGCTTACAGTTAGTGAGTAGCTCAGTACGCCCGGTTTGATTAGTTTGCGTAAATGCCTTCCATGGTGGAGGACTGTCACTAATTTAACTGGGCTAGCGTATATGAATGTTTCTGTGGGCGAACTGAGCCTGTATGGCAATGCTGAAAATCTGAAAAACTTTTTACAGATGTACCGAAAACATGGATTGCACAATGTGGAGACATCCAGTGAAGTACTTGAGCGCCTGCAGAGTGCGCGGATGCCGGTACATCCAGAATCATCCATTATTGAACATGAGGCGGTCGGCGCGGATCGTACCCTTAGCCTGGAAGCATTTATTCTTAGCCAGGGCTGGCTCGTTCCCCGGAACATTAAACAAGGTCAAAATCTGTATCAAGTTTTGATAACACCACTTCCACGCCTGACGGGAAATAACCATTACCTTAAGCTCATATCATGGAGTTTTGTACTGGACATAAACGATGCGCTCAGAAGCGAAATCGAAACGGCTGTACAAGACTGGATAAGTTCCAGGCCGGGCTCCGATGATACACGCGGCCTGTTAAAGCACTTGATTGAGACCCTCGGGGATACCGAATACGGCAACAGCGTTATTCAGCAGAAGATTGATCGGCTGCTAGCCGGGTTTGAAGCAGAACAGTTGGGCGTGTATTTGCAAACCCGGTTTCAAAACATTACTTTCGTCGAGAGCGCCAGTGAGTGGTGCATGGTCGCGATTCTGGTGAATATGCATGCTAATGGCTACATCGCCGACTATGAACTGTTGCAAAGCGACAATTGGGGTTTACCGGCTACAACGGTAATTCAAAACGTCGAAACATATTTGTTGGCGACCGGCCATTTTGAACCGCCCGTCGCTACCGTGGCAGCGTATCTGATGATTGCAGGGATTGCGCCGGCGCTGACGGTTTATGACCTGCCTGGCGATCTGGTCTTTGGTTCAACCGCATGGGCATTGTTCAATGCCACGGCTTTGCGTCTGGATCTACAGACACCGGGTATCTGTGCCGCAATGAGTTTTGGTCAGGTCATGTCGGTCTCGGTGTTGCGGCCGATTACCAACGAGCAAGCATTGATCGATCAGCAGGCATGGCGTTCCACCTTGATTCAATGGGGGGTGATGAATGGTGTCATCGGCATCAAATTCGATGCGCAGTACGACGGGTATATCGAGCAGGTACGCGATATCTACAATCAACAGGTATGGGAGCAGGCTGAAAGCATTATCAGTTCAAGTGCGGTCATGCCCACTCGCAAAGCCTTGGCGGAATGGGAGTTGATTGGTCTTTTTGCTTCCGATACTTACGTGAACGAGCAGGAGCCAAGATACCGAGAGTCCCACGGTGCCAACGTAAAATTGTCGTTGGTCGAGATCTACATGAGGGGCTGGGTTCCCGGTAAAAAGATTACCTCGAATTTTGCCAATGACCCGTTGTCTGGTTATGCCGATCGACTGGACACTCTTCCTCGTATCGGAACACTGTTTAGTCAGGCATTTACGCCGTATGTCGAGAATCTGCGGGCCGGGTACATGACAATGGTGAAGTCCTTGTTGTCACAATTACCGCTCAAGGACAGGCGCTACCTGGAAACAGGAGAGATTACTGTTTATTCCCTGCAGTGCGGGTTTGCTCACTCAGCTTTTGAAAATTATGCGGCACGTGTCGCCCAGTTGACGTGGCGCCATGGTGTTCTATTGCGAGTTGCGGGAGGGTGGGGCGTTGAATATTACGAAATCATTCCGGGTGCTGGAATAATCAAGAAGAATTATGACCTCCCGGTAGAAATTGAAACGGGTTATGTGAGGCACGGCGGCAGCATAGGGTCTTCCGATATAAACGGGTATTACGGGCGAGGTTATACATTCAACAGTAGTGATTATGTCTACACGCTGGCACACGCCGATGAGGGGCATGATTCAGGCCCCCGCTACGGGATTATTCTAGAGGAACTTGAGTTTGACCGCGCTGATGTTGTCGGGGCATGGACGCCAATCGATTCAACGGCTACAGGCGATTACACGTACTCGACTCGCACTACTCATTACATCGCTCAAATTGTCGCCCGACATTTGATTGGCCCAGAAGATGCTCTAAAAAGAACGGCATGGGGACTGTCGTTGCAAGACGAAATTGATGGCGAAGCCGACAAGTGGATCGGTTCCGCACTAGCGTTTATACCGTTCTATACCGCAATCAAAAACTTCATTGCTGGAAATACGGCGATGGGTTTGTTTTACGCTTCGCTGGATGTCTTCGGGTTCATGCTGAGCGGGACGGGCAATCGTCTTGTATCCGAACTGGTCAGGAGCGCAGCCGGCAAAGGCACGCTCAAAAGTCTGGCTGCTTTGGCACAGGCACCTAGCCTGAAAAGGCTTGAGCGAACTAGCGGCTGACGATCATCAGCGGCACAGCAAGACGGGCAGGGAAGTGGCCTCGCGAGCATTCCCTGCCCGATTTCTGCGACAATCGCGTCCTTGCATAACCAGACGACCGAATTGCGTACCCGATGACCGACGAATCGCCCTCCATCGACAAACTGCTGAAAAACCTCGAACACGCCATGCTCGCCGACCGTCACCGGCTGCGGCGGCAGTTGCTTGAGCTGCGCAAGAAACCTGACGAGGCCAAACTGGCCCAGTGGGTGACGCGCATGCAGGCGTCCTGTGATCAGGTGCTGGCGCGCAAGGCCAGCCTGCCGGTGATTCGTTACGACGACAGTTTGCCGATTGCCGCCAAGCGCGACGAGATCAAGAAAGCGCTGGAAAAGCACCAGGTCTTGATCATCGCCGGCGAAACCGGTTCGGGTAAAACCACGCAATTACCGAAAATCTGTCTGGAGATCGGTCGCGGTCAGCACGGCTTGATCGGCCACACCCAGCCGCGTCGAATCGCTGCCCGCAGTGTGGCCAGTCGGGTCGCCGAAGAACTCGGCACACCGCTCGGGTCGCTGGTCGGCTATCAGGTGCGTTTCGAAGATCAGAGCGATGCCAACACCCTGATCAAGTTGATGACCGACGGCATCCTGCTCGCGGAAACCCAGAACGATCGCTACCTCGAACGCTACGACACGATCATCGTCGACGAAGCCCACGAGCGCAGCCTCAACATCGACTTCCTGCTCGGTTACCTGAAAACCCTGCTGCCGCGCCGCCCGGATCTAAAAGTCATCATCACCTCGGCGACCATCGATCTGGAGCGCTTCTCCAAGCACTTCGACGATGCACCGATTGTTGAAGTCTCCGGCCGTACCTTCCCGGTCGACACCTGGTATCGCCCGCTGACGCTCGAGCAGGACGAAGAGGGCAACCGTGTCGAGGATGACCTGACGGTGGATCAGGCGATCCTCGCCACCCTCGATGAAATCGCCGCTTACGAACGCAGTGAACGTCGCAGTCCGGGTGACGTGTTGGTGTTCCTGCCCGGCGAGCGCGAGATTCGTGACGCTGCCGACATGCTGCGCAAAGCCCAACTCAAACACACTGAAATTCTGCCGCTGTACGCGCGCCTGTCGCCGGCCGAGCAGCAGCGGATTTTCCAGTCGCACCCGGGCCGCCGCGTGGTGCTGGCGACCAACGTCGCCGAGACTTCGCTGACCGTACCGGGCATCCGTTACGTGATCGACAGCGGCACCGCGCGCATCAGCCGTTACAGCTACCGCGCCAAGGTGCAGCGTCTGCCGATCGAGGCGATTTCCCAGGCCAGCGCCAACCAGCGTAAGGGCCGTTGCGGCCGGGTCGAGCCGGGTATCTGCATTCGTTTGTACAGCGAAGAAGATTTCCTCGGGCGTCCGGAATTTACCGATCCGGAGATTCTGCGCACCAACCTCGCCGCGGTTATTTTGCAGATGCTGCATCTGCGCCTCGGCGAAATCACCGCGTTCCCGTTTATCGAGCCACCGGACGGCAAGGCGATCAGCGACGGTTTCAACCTGCTGCAAGAACTCTCGGCGGTGGATCGCAACAGTCAGCTAACGCCGTTGGGTCGACAATTGGCGCGCCTGCCGGTCGACCCGCGCATGGGTCGCATGCTGCTTGAAGCGGCGAAACTGGGCAGCTTGCAGGAAGTGCTGATCGTCGCCAGTGCGATGTCGATTCAGGATCCGCGCGAGCGTCCGCCGGAGCGTCAGCAAGCGGCAGATCAAGCCCACGCGCAGTGGAAAGACATCGACTCGGATTTCGCCGGATTGGTGAATCTTTGGCGTGGCTTCGAAGAACAGCGCCAGGCCCTGACCGCGAGTCCGCTGCGCAACTGGTGCCGGAAGAATTTCCTCAACTACCTGCGTCTGCGCGAGTGGCGTGATTCCCATCGCCAGTTAAGCCTGATCTGCCGCGACATGCAGCTGAGCCTGAATAAAGAGCCGGCGGATTATCCGAAACTGCACAAAGCCGTGCTGGTCGGTCTGCTCAGCCAGATCGGCCAGAAAACCGAGGACGGCGATTACCTCGGCGCGCGGCAGCGACGTTTCTGGATTCATCCGTCATCGGGCATCGGCAAGAAGCGTCCGCAATGGTTGATGACCGCCGAACTGGTGGAAACCACCAAGCTTTACGCGCGCATGGTCGCCAAGATCGACGCCGACTGGATCGAACCGCTGGCCGGGCACCTGATCAAGAAAAACCACTTCGAACCGCATTGGGAAAAGAAGCGCGGCCAGGTCGTCGCGTTCGAACAAATCACCCTGTTTGGATTGATTGTTGTCGGGCGCCGCCCCGTGCATTACGGCCCGGTGGATCCAGTGGTTTCCCGTGAGCTGTTTATCCGTGAAGGTCTGGTGCGCGGCGAAATTCAGTCGAAAGCCAAGTGCCTGACCGCGAACAAACAACTGCTGGAACAACTCGACGAACTGGAAGCCAAGGCCCGTCGCCGCGACATTCTTGCCGACGAAGAAACCCTCTACGCCTTCTACGACGCGCGGCTGCCAGCGGAGATTCATCAGACCGCGACCTTCGACAGTTGGTATCGCGTCAACAGCCAGAAAGATCCGCAGCTGTTGATCATGCGCGAAGAAGACGTGCTGGCCCGCGAGGCCAGTGAAGTTACCGCGCTGCATTACCCGGACACGCTGCACATCGGCGATCTGGAACTGGCGCTGACCTATCACTTCGAACCGAATCACCCGCGCGACGGCGTGACTTTGCGTGTGCCGGCGCCGCTGTTGCCGATGCTGCCGCCGGAGCGTCTGGAGTGGCTGGTGCCGGGGCTGATCGAGGCCAAGTGCATCGCCCTCGTGCGTAACTTGCCGAAAGCCTTGCGCAAGAACTTCGTGCCGGTGCCGGACTTCATCAAGGCTGCGTTGCAACGCATGACCTTCGCCAAGGGTTCGTTGCCGCAAGCGCTGGGCCGTGAGCTGTTGCGCATGACCGGCGCGCGGGTCAGCGATGAAGCGTGGGCAGAGGCCGAGCAAGGCGTCGAAGGGCATCTGCGGATGAACCTGGAAATCGTCGACGGCCAAGGCAAATTCCTTGGTGAAGGACGTGATCTGGCCGAGCTGACCGCGCGTTTTGCCGAGGCCAGTCAGGCCGCGTTGGCGGTGCCGCAGAGTGCGAAAAGTCAGCAACCGGTGGAGGCGAAGGTCTTCGCGCCGGTGGCGGAAAAGACTCAGCAGAAGATCGCAGGGTTGTCGATGACGGTGTATCCGGCGCTGGTCGAAGAGGGCGGCACGGTTAAGGAAGGGCGTTTCTCGACGCCGGCCGAAGCCGAATTCCAGCATCGTCGTGCGTTGCAGCGTTTGTTGATGCAGCAACTGGCCGAGCCGGCGAAGTTTCTGCGCAGCAAGTTGCCGGGGCAGACTGAGTTGGGCTTGCTCTATCGCGATTTGGGCCGGGTCGATGCGCTGGTTGAAGACATTCTGCTGGCCAGCCTCGACAGCTGCATTCTCGAAGGCGAAGACCCGTTGCCGCGTGATGGCGCCGGTCTGGCGGCACTGGCTGAGCGCAAGCGCGGCGGTTGGACGGAGCACGCTGAACGTGTGGCGCGGTTGACCCTGGAGATTCTCAAGCTGTGGCACGGTTTGCAGAAACGCTTCAAGGGCAAGATTGACCTGGCTCAGGCCGTGGCACTGAACGACATCAAGCAGCAGATTAGTAACCTGGTGTATCCGGGGTTCGTGCGCGAGACGCCGATGCAGTGGCTGAAAGAAATCCCGCGTTATCTGAAAGCCGTTGAGCAGCGTTTCGAGAAACTTGGCGCGCAAGTGCAGAAGGATCGCGTCTGGAGCGGCGAACTGGCCGGTCTCTGGGCGCAATATCAGGCTCGCGCCGCCAAGCATGCACAGGAAGGCAAACGCGATCCGCAACTTGAGCTGTACCGCTGGTGGCTGGAGGAATACCGGGTTTCCCTGTTCGCCCAGCAGTTGGGCACGAAAACCCCAATCTCCGACAAACGCCTGAGCAAACAGTGGAGCCAGGTCGAACCCTGAGGCCCCACCGCTGATCGTTCCCACGCTCTGCGTGGAAACGCCTCTGGGGACGCTCCGCGTCCAGTGACGCGGAGCGTCACGGGCTGCGTTCCCACGCAGGAGCGTGGGAACGATCGTTCGTGTTGATCTTGAGAAAGGCGCCAAATCCCTGCGTTTATGGCAAACTTCGCGACCATAAACGCCGGTTTCGCGACCCAGAGCCTTCGGCCGTGTCGCGTGGCGGAATAAAACGATGCCAGGTTTGCGTCCCCCGGATGGGAATAGACCCTTTGTGTGTTGGTACGACGGTTCCAGCACTTTCTGCCTGAACAGATTAGAGAAACGACCATGCATAACGTCGTCATCAGCGGCACCGGCCTGTACACCCCGGCCAACAGCATCTCCAACGAAGAGCTGGTGCAGTCTTTCAATACTTACGTCGCGCAGTTCAACGCCGACAACGCCGAGGCCATTGCCAACGGCGAAGTCCAGGCCCTGACCGAATCCAGCGCAGCCTTCATCGAAAAAGCCTCGGGCATCAAAAGCCGCTTTGTCATGGACAAGGACGGCATCCTCGACCCGCAGCGCATGGCCCCGCGCCTGCCCGAGCGTTCCAACGACGAATGGTCGGTACTTTGCCAGATGGCCATCGGCGCAGCCGAACAGGCCCTGCAACGCGCCGGCAAAACCGCCGCTGACATCGACGGCGTGATCGTCGCCTGCTCCAACCTGCAACGCGCCTACCCGGCCATCGCGATCGAAGTCCAGGAAGCGCTGGGCATTCAAGGCTTCGGTTTCGACATGAACGTCGCTTGCTCCTCGGCGACCTTCGGCATTCAGGCCGCCGCCAACAGCGTGCAACTGGGCCAGGCCCGGACGATCCTGATGGTCAACCCGGAAGTCTGC
Organism: Pseudomonas sp. PS01303; assembly: GCF_029959385.1. Taxonomy (NCBI): domain Bacteria; kingdom Pseudomonadati; phylum Pseudomonadota; class Gammaproteobacteria; order Pseudomonadales; family Pseudomonadaceae; genus Pseudomonas; species Pseudomonas sp. PS01303. The sequence continues at coordinate 4,501 of NZ_JASCPK010000070.1, read as the reverse complement.
ACCGGTCACCTGAACTTCCGTGACCGCGACAGCCACTTCATCTTCGGCGACGCCGCGACTGCGGTGATCATCGAACGTGCGGACACCGCGACGTCCAAGCACCAGTTCGACGTGGTCAGCACCAAACTGCTGACCAAGTTCTCCAATAACATCCGTAATAACTTCGGCTTCCTCAACCGCGCAGCAGAAGAGGGCGTCGGTGCCCGCGACAAGCTGTTCGTGCAGGAAGGCCGTAAGGTGTTCAAGGATGTCTGCCCGATGGTTGCCGAGTTGATCGGTGAGCACCTGCAAGAGAACCAACTCAACGTCGGCGACGTGAAGCGCTTCTGGCTGCACCAGGCCAACCTGAGCATGAACCACCTGATCGTGCGCAAGTTGCTCGGTCGCGAAGCCACCGAAGAAGAAGCCCCGGTGATTCTCGATACCTACGCCAACACCAGCTCGGCGGGTTCGGTCATCGCGTTCCACAAATATCAGGACGATCTGGCCGCCGGTTCGCTGGCCGTGCTGAGCTCGTTCGGTGCCGGTTACTCGATCGGCAGCGTGATCCTGCGTAAACGTTGATCGCGCCCAAGAGATCGTAGCCTTCGGCAGCTCCTGCACTGATCCTTGTAGGAGCTGCCGCAGGCTGCGATCTTTTGCTTTTGACCCTACGAAAAAGAGGCGCCAATGGCCGTAACGGACGACACCCAACTGCTCGAACGCCTGCTGGCCGGTGAGCAGAAGGCTTTCAAGGAATTGGTCAGCACCTATCAAAGCGCGATGCGCGCCGTGGCCTATGCCATCGTCGGTCAGCGTCACGTCGAAGAAGTGGTGCAGGATGCCTGGCTGTCCGTGGTTCGCCACATCGGCACCTTCGAAGGTCGTTCCAGCCTGAAAACCTGGCTGCTGACCATCACCGCCAACTCCGCCAAAAGCCGCTACAAGCAAAATCGCCGCGAAGTGCTGATGGATGATTTGCCGTCACCCCACGGCAGCATTGACGACGACCGCTTCTCCCCCGGCGACGGCCATTGGTTGATCGCCCCGTTCGCCTGGCACCAGGACACCCCCGAAGCACTGCTCACCGAAGGTGAATTGCGTGACTGTCTCGAGCACACGTTGCTCAGTCTGTCGGAGCTGCAAAGCAGTGTTTTGCTGCTGCGCGAACGGCAGGGGCTGGAGCTGGAGGAGATCTGTAATCTTCTGGAGATCTCGCTCTCCAATGTCCGTGTGCTGCTGCATCGGGCGCGGCTGAAAGTCTTCGCCACGGTGGAGCATTTTGAGGAGACCGGGGAATGCTGACCTGTAAAGAACAAGTGGCGCGTTCCAGCGATTATCTCGATGGCCAGTTGAGCTTTCGCGAGAAGCTGATGGTGCGTCATCACCTGATGTTCTGCCCCAATTGCCGCCGCTTTATTCGGCAGATGCGCTTGATGCAGGCGACGTTGAAGGCAATGCCGGAAAAACCTGAAGAGGGCGTGGACGCCTTGGCCGAACGCCTCGCCGAACAACGCCGCAAAGACCTGTAGGAGCTGCCGAAGGCTGCGATCTTTTGACCTTGATAAACAAGATCAAAAGATCGCAGCCTTCGGCACCTCCTACAAGGGAGTAGCACAGTGCGGGTGAAACGAACGGATGATGGGGATCGTCCCGCCCGCACCGGGCTAAATTGACGCGGTTAGAACTTGGCTTCGGCATCCAGTTGCAGGGTGTTGGTGTCCGCGTCACGCTGAGTACGGCTGGCGAAGTCGGCCTTGGTCAGGAAGTACGTGGCACCGATGGCGAAGTTCTTGTCGATGTCGTAACCGACCTTGAACTTGTGGCCACGCGAGCCGGTGGTGCCGTTGGCGAAGTCAGAGTCGGTGAAGGCCCCCACCACGGCGTCGCGCTGCACATCACGGTAGTTGTAATCGAGGTTGAAACCGAAGACTTTCGACTTGGCGCCGATCAGCCAGGCGGTGTCTGCGTCGGTCACGGCGTCGTTGTTTTTCACGTACTGACCGTAGAACGACAGAGGCATAGCCAGACCGCCGATGTCGAGTTGGCTGAACCCTTCATACAGACGGAATTCGTTGTTCGCCGAGTTGCCGTTGACCGACAGCGCGCACGGTGTCGAGGTGCCGGTGCAGCGACTGTCTTCGTCGTTCTGGTAGGCGTAAACGCTGCCGCCGACGGTCAATTTCAGGTTGTCGGTGATCGCCAGACGGCTACCCAACTGGCCGGCGGTCAGACGCAGGTCGTGACGGAACTGCACGCCTTCGCCATCGACGTTGTCCTTGAGGGTGTAGTTGCCCAGGCTGCCGAACAGTTCGGCGGTGCTGCCCAGTGGGTATTTGTAAGTAACGGCCAGACCTTCCGGGTTGATGTCGCCATCCCAGATCACGTCGCCCATGCTCACCCACGGTTGCAGCATCTTGCCGCCGATCACGTGCAGGTTCTTGATCTGATCGGGGTGGTAATCGATGTAACCCAGGTCGAGCCAGATCTGCTTCTTGTCGAAATAGTTGTCCAGATCCTGGTTGGTCGAACGAGCGTCATCGCCGCCGCCAGTGGCGATGCGGATGCCGGTGTCGACTTGCGGGTTGATCTCGGTGTAGGCGCCGAGGCGGGCACGGATACGCTGGCGATCCTTGTCGCGACCGCCGTTGTTGGATTCACCGTCGATCTTGACGGTCTCCTGACGGATGCGCACGTCGCCCTTGAATTGAGTCTTCGCTGCCCACGCCAGTTTCTGATCGAAAGCGCTTTGTTCGTTGGTCTTCTTCGCGACAGCCGCGACTTGTTCATTGGTCTCTTGCTGCGCCTGCTGCGCGATTTGCTGAGCCTTTTGATCCTTGGCCAGTTCGGTTTGCAGTTCGATGTACTGCGCCTGGGAAATCGAGCCGTTGGCTTTAAGCATGTCGAGCAGTTTGGCGTCGACTGCGGCGCTGGCCGGAACACTCGTGGCCAGCAACAGGCCGCCACACAGGGCTGCCGCAGTTTTCGTGGAAGCAAGACGCATAGCAATCTCCGAAGATGAAAGGGGATGGCTGAACCATCCTGGACACAACCGACGGTTGAAGGTCGGAAAACAGTGGCCGGGCTATAACCCGACGCTCTAAAAACAGGCGCCAGTATCGCGATGGTTTATGACAGTGCAGTGGCACAGTGATGGCAGGATGATGACGATGGGTGTTTGGCCGGAACGATTGATTTAGAGCGGTGTCGGCCGAAGGAGCGTGTGCAAAGCACGTCGATAAGCGATACTCGCCGGGCTTTGAAGCCCCGATGTGGAGAGCCCGTTGATGCCGTTGCAACGCCTGCAAAACCTGTCAGAAATCGCCCCGGCGAGTTGGGACGCATTGGTGCCCGAGAATCAGCCGTTTCTGCGGCATGCCTTTCTCAGTGCGCTGGAAGACAGCGGCAGCGTTGGCCCGCACACCGGTTGGCTGCCGGAGCATTTGCTGCACATCGAAGATGATCGACTGATCGCCGCGTTGCCCACTTACCGCAAGTGGCATTCCTACGGTGAGTACGTGTTCGATCATGGCTGGGCCGACGCCTGTGCCCGCGCCGGTATCGACTATTACCCCAAATTGTTGATCGCCGTGCCGTTCAGCCCGGTCAGCGGCCCGCGCTTGTTGGCGGCGAATGTCGAAGACGGTTTCGAACTGCTGAAAAGCCTGCCGGGGTATCTGGAAATCGAAGAGCTTTCCAGCGCGCACATCAATTTCACTGACCCGTTTACCGATGCAGCGATGGCCGAGCAACCCGGCTGGCTGCAGCGCATCGGCTGTCAGTATCACTGGCAAAATCGGGGTTATCGCGACTTTCAAGACTTCCTCGACGTGCTCGCTTCGCGCAAGCGCAAGCAGATGCGCAAAGAGCGCGAGCAAGTGGCGGGGCAGGGCTTTGAGTTTGAATGGCTGGAGGGGCGTGAGCTGGATGAGGCGCAGTGGGATTTCGTCTATGCCTGCTATGCCAATACCTACGCGGTGCGCCGACAAGCGCCTTATCTGACGCGGGAGTTTTTCAGTTTGCTCGCTGAGCGCATGCCCGAAGCGATTCGTGTGGTGCTGGCTAAACAAGGTTCACGGCCGGTGGCGATGGCCTTCAGTCTGGTCGGTGGCGACAGTTTCTACGGACGTTATTGGGGCTGCCTGGCGGAGTTTGATCGGCTGCATTTTGAGACGTGTTTCTATCAGGGCATGGATTACGCGATTGCACAGGGTTTTCAGCGGTTTGATGCAGGTGCTCAGGGGGAGCACAAATTGATTCGCGGGTTTGAGCCGGTGATCACGCATTCTTGGCATTACTTGCGCCATCCGGGCTTGAAAGCAGCAGTCAAAAATTTCCTCGAGCAAGAACGCGCCGGCGTTCTCGCCTACGCCGAGGAAGCCCGAACAGCCTTGCCCTACCGCCAAACCTAGCACCCACGTAGGAGCTGCCGAAGGCTGCGATCTTTTGATCTGGCCTTTTTAAAACCAAGATCAAAAGATCGCAGCCTTCGGCAGCTCCTACACGGGAATTGTGTTGGGCG